>JAGVDA010000510.1 GCA_020058975.1 Thermosynechococcus sp. WC_1
AGACTTCAGATTCAAACTCAGTATGGGGCTTAATCGAACCAGGCTTAGCAATCACCATGCCGCGTTCGATATCTTCCTTCTGAATCCCTCGAAGCAAAATGCCAGCATTATCGCCAGCCATACCTTCATCCAGAGACTTTTTGAACATTTCAATGCCAGTTACAACACTCTTGCGAGTGTCGCGGATCCCGACGATTTCAACATCATCTTGAACCTTTACTTTGCCACGTTCAATCCGACCCGTCGCAACGGTACCGCGACCCGTGATCGAGAACACATCTTCAATTGCCATCAAGAAAGGCTTGTCAATATCGCGCTCAGGCGTGGGAACATAGGCATCCACTTCTTGCATGAGTTTGTAGATTTTATCGACCCACTCATCTTCGCCTTCTTTGATCTTGCCGTTGGCAGTCAGTGCCTCAACAGCCTTCAGCGCAGAACCTGCAACGATAGGAATATCGTCACCAGGGAAATCATAGCTGGTAAGCAGATCGCGAATTTCTAGTTCGACAAGCTCAAGCAGTTCAGCATCGTCGACTTGGTCTTCTTTGTTCATGAACACAACAAGACTAGGAACGCCAACCTGCTTTGCCAGCAGAATGTGTTCACGGGTTTGGGGCATGGGGCCATCTGCCGCAGACACCACTAAGATGCCTCCATCCATTTGAGCCGCGCCAGTGATCATGTTTTTGACATAGTCAGCGTGCCCAGGACAGTCCACGTGAGCATAGTGACGGTTTGCCGTTTCATACTCAACGTGAGCCGTGTTAATCGTAATCCCACGCGCTTTCTCTTCAGGAGCCGCGTCAATTTCGTCATACTTTCTGGCCTGAGCCTGACCAATTGCCGCCAGAGACATGGTGATCGCTGCGGTCAGGGTTGTTTTACCGTGGTCAACGTGACCAATGGTTCCAATGTTGACGTGGGGTTTATTTCGTTCAAATTTAGCGCGTGCCATGATGACTCAACTATTCCTCTTCGATGATTATGCGTTCCCTTTGTTCTTCGCGATGATGGCTTCAGCGACACTCCGAGGAATTTCCTCGTAGCGACTAAACTCCATCGAGAATATGCCGCGACCCTGGGTCATAGACCGGATATCTGTAGCATATCCAAACATGGTGGCTAAGGGTACCTTTGAAGTAATCTTCGCCAGCCCTTGGTCAACGGTTTGGCCTTCAATTTGGCCTCGCCGCGAGATGAGATCGCCCATGACGCCACCGAGAAAGTCTTCGGGCACCTCGACCCCAACCTTCATCATCGGCTCCAGCAGCACTGGAGATGCATTCATGACTGCTTCTTTAATCGCCATAGATCCCGCGATCTTAAAGGCCATCTCAGAAGAGTCTACATCGTGGTAAGAACCATCCACCATGGTTGCCTTGACATCAATCAAGGGGTAGCCCGCAAGAATACCAGACTCGCAGGCTTCTTTCATACCCTGAGCAGCAGGGTTTATATATTCTTTTGGAACTGTACCTCCTACAATCTTAGACACAAACTCAAATCCAGAGCCAACTTCGCCTGGCTCCACTTCAATGACAACGTGACCATACTGACCTTTGCCACCACTTTGCCGAATAAATTTCCCTTCAGCTCTCACAGCTTTACGGATGGTTTCTCGATAGGCGACTTGGGGGGCACCCACATTGGCTTCTACCTTAAACTCTCGCAGCATCCGATCAATCAAAATTTCAAGATGCAGTTCACCCATTCCGGCGATAACGGTTTGATTCGTATCAGAATCAATACTGACTCGAAAGGTGGGATCTTCTTCTGAAAGGGACTGGAGCGCCTTGGACAGCTTTTCCATATCCTGCTTCGTTTTTGGCTCTACGGCTACCGAAATGACAGGCTCAGGAATAAAGAGGGACTCTAAAATAATTGGGTCATGATCGTCGCTGAGGGTATCGCCCGTAAAGGTATCTTTGAGTCCAAGCGCTGCGCCTAGGTCTCCTGCCCGCAGCTCATCTACTTCAATGCGGTCATCTGCTTTAAGAACAATCAGACGAGAAATTCGCTCTTTTTTATTTTTAGAAGAGTTCAGAACGTAGCTACCCTTCTTAAGGATTCCGGAATAAACGCGAACAAACGTAAGGCGACCGTAGGGATCCGCCATAATTTTAAAGGCAAGTGCCGACAATGGCTCTTCGTCATCTGCATGACGAAACGCTTCACTGCCATTCCCTAACGTCCCAACAATAGCCGGAACTTCTAGGGGTGAGGGTAAGTAATCAAGTACAGCATCTAGTAAAAGCTGAACACCCTTATTTTTGAAGGCCGAACCACACAGCATGGGCACAATAGAACCATCAATGGTTCCTTTTCTTAAGGCAGTTCGGATTTCTGCTTCTGTGAGGGCTTCGCCTTCAAGATATTTTTCGGTCAGGGCATCGTCGGTTTCAGCAACGGATTCGATAAGCTTAAGCCGGAATTTCTCAGCGTTTTCCTGAACTTCCTCAGGGATATCCACTTCGGAGATATCGTTACCGACATCATCGTTATAGATGTACGCCCGCATTTTTACGAGGTCGACAATTCCACGCAGGTCACTTTCTTGACCGATGGGGATTTGAATGGGCACCGCATTCGCTCTCATGCGATCACGAATCTGTCCATAAACCCGATAAAAATCGGCACCCGTTCGATCCATCTTATTCACAAAGACAATGCGAGGCACCTTATAGCGATCCGCCTGCCGCCACACCGTTTCAGACTGGGGCTGAACCCCGCCAACCGAGCAAAACACCGCGATCACGCCATCCAGCACTCGCATAGAACGCTCGACTTCAATAGTGAAGTCTACGTGTCCTGGCGTATCAATAATATTGATCTGATGATCTTTCCAGCTTGTCGTAATTGCAGCAGCGGTGATGGTAATTCCCCGCTCCCGCTCCTGCTCCATCCAGTCCGTTACAGTATTGCCGTCGTGGACTTCACCAATCTTGTGAACCACGCCAGAGTAGTAGAGGATGCGCTCGGTTGTGGTTGTTTTCCCCGCATCAATATGAGCCGCAATACCAATATTGCGAACTTTTTCTAACGGGATTGAACGAGCCACCTCTACCTCCTAAATACTTGGTGAATAAAATTTACACCAAGGAACCAGAACTTTCATTCTAATCTATCTATCAATACCGCAGTAATTAGTAGCGATAGTGTGCGAATGCTTTATTGGCCTCTGCCATTCTGTGGGTTTCTTCACGCTTACGGATTGCGCCACCCGTATCATTTGCTGCGTCCATTAGCTCATTGGCAAGCTTAGCCACCATAGAGCGACCTGCGCGCGCACGAGAATATTGAATAATCCAACGCAGTGCTAAGGCAACGCCTCGGTCAGTCCGAACTTCCATCGGGACTTGATAGGTTGCACCACCCACTCGACGCGCTTTAACTTCCACGAGGGGCGTTGCTTTGCGCACCGCATTTTCAAAAACTTCTAACGGGTCTTGCCCCGTGCGTTCTTCGATCACCTTCAGGGAGTCATAAAGCAGACCTGAAGCGACTGACTTCTTGCCGCTGTACATGATGCGACGAATCGCCATGTTGATGAGCCGGCTGTTGTAGACCGGATCAGGAGGAACGGGACGCTTTGGAGCACGATTACGACGAGACATGGACGACCTTCAGTTTGTATCTACAGGTGATATTGCAAAAAATAAATGCTTGAGATTAATTTTCAGAACGCAAGCATAGAGCGTTTCGTCACAGAGACTCGGAGGATAAATCCAGCCGAATTAGGTCACTTAAAAACTGATTAAAGTTAAAGTGCTGGACAAAAAACAGAATTATTTTGCGGCCTTAGGACGCTTTGCGCCGTACTTAGAGCGGCCTTGCTTGCGATCCTTAACGCCAGAAGTATCTAAAGTTCCGCGAATGATGTGATAACGAACGCCTGGGAGGTCTTTGACTCGCCCACCACGGATCATGACGACAGAGTGTTCTTGAAGGTTGTGCCCGATCCCAGGAATGTAGGCCGTTACTTCAAAGCCCGAAGTCAACCGAACCCTGGCAACTTTGCGCAACGCTGAGTTAGGCTTTTTGGGCGTTGTTGTGTACACACGAGTACATACACCACGGCGCTGTGGGCAGCTCTTAAGCGCGGGTGACTTGGTTTTCTTGATCGCTTTTTCGCGTTCGCTACGGATAAGTTGCTGAATTGTGGGCATGGGTTGAGACTACTAGCTTATCTTACAGATTACTGTTTTTTCTTCCAAATGATAACTATACCGAGGTATGCACCACTCTGTCAAACTGGCTCAATCGCTTTTGACGGAGTTAGGGAATAAAACTCAGTTTGGTTTGAGCCTGTTGGGTTCAATAAAGTGACTTGCAGTCGACTGATTAGCCTGTTAGGCCAGGCAAGTTGAGACCAGCCGTCAGATCTTCCATTCTTACGCGCATGGTGTCTGTGGATTTGACGTAAGCGTCTTTCATGGCGGCAGAGACAAGATCGGTCAGGACTTCTAGCCCTTCGCCGTAGGCTTGCTCAGAAATTTCGACCCGAATCGGCTCTTGGTTACCGCTCATGACGACTTTTACGAGTCCGCCGCCGGATTCACCTTCAATTTCCATCTGTTCAAGATCTTCTTGGAGCTGTTTAGCACCTTCTTGAACCTTTTGAGCCTTTTTAATTGCGTCAGCAAGCTCTTTCATCTTGCCGAGGCCAAATCCAAATCCCTGTCCTTGTGACATAGTTCGTTGTCTTTAAATGGGGTTAGGTATCAATCTTAAGCGTTATTGAGCGTAGCAAGTTTTTGTGCAGGCTCTTGTTCTATGATACTTGCGCAAGCCGATTAATCAAAATTCCCTAAAATCTTGACTTCAGGATGTAGCTTTAATGCCCAACGCGCTTCAATCGTTTTTTGGACATGGAAGATAAGGTGGTAGATGTCGGAGGCTTTTGCACCTCCTAGGTTAACGATAAAGTTGGCGTGTTTGGGTGAAACCTGAGCGCCGCCAATCGTAAACCCTTTTAAGCCAGCATCTTCAATCAGCCAGCCTGCGGTTTTGGGGAGTGGGTTGCGAAAGACGCTGCCACAACTGGGGAGTTCGTAGGGTTGAGTGGTGAGCCGATGGTTGAGGTGCGATTCTGTGGTTGCCTGTACAGTCTCAACATCTTGTTTTGCTTTAAGGGCAAATGTTGCGCTAAGAACAATATTTTGACTTCCCTGAAGAATTGAAGAACGATAGCCATAGTTCAACTCGGCGTTGGAGAGCGTTTGTTGCATTCCGTCTGGTTTGAGAATGAGTGCTTCTACCAAAGAGTCGGAAATGGATTCTCCGTGGGCACCCGCATTCATGACCACTGCGCCCCCAATGGTGCCAGGGACGCCGACGGCCCACTCTAGTCCTGCCCAGCCTTGTTTTGCTAACTGCCAGCAGAGACGAGGTAAGGGCTTGCCTGCGGCGACGGTAATGCGTTCTGTTTCTTCAAAAAAAGACTGCTCTCGAAGATGGCGGGTTGAAATGACCAGGCCGGGCAACCCATGATCGCTAATCAGCAAATTGGAGCCTGCGCCCAGTAACGTAATAGGTACACCTTCGCCTGAAGCCCACTGAACACTGGCCTGAAGCTGCTCTACGGAATTTGGCGCAATAAACCATTCGGCAGAGCCACCCACTCGGTAGGTGGTTAAATCTGCCAGTCTAAAATGGGGTTCTAGGTAGCAGTCGCCAGAGGGTAGGTAGAGGCGTTCGGATTGGGTGACGGTCATCGCAGGGCGACCTCTGCGCGATCTGGGGCGGAGGACTGCTGCTGCTGAAAATAGCTGAGTACCTCAGGAATAATGCGGTTAAGGTCACCCGCGCCTAGAAAAACCACTAAGTCGCCAGGTTTAAGGGTCGATTTAAGGTGGGTAGCGACATCTGCAAGTGTTGCTTGGTAGCAAACAGTGCTGTGATGCTCTGCGATCGCCGCTGCAACGCCTCCACCGTCCATTCCAGGGGGCTTTGGCTCTCCAGCGCTATAGACATCTGTCGTAATGACGCAATCAGCGTCGCTAAATGCCTGACTAAATTCTTCTAAAAAGGTGAGGGTACGGCTATAGCGATGGGGCTGAAAGACGGCTATGACCCTTTTGTAGTCAGCCGAAATGCCATCTTGTTGAGCAGTACGCAGTTTTGCGGAGGAGAGTGTTGCCCGAATTTCGCTGGGGTGGTGGGCGTAGTCATCAATAAAACAGATGTTGCCAGCCTCTCCGCGATTTTCAAACCTGCGTCTTGCGCCTTCAAAGGTCAGAAGTGCGGAGGCGATCGCCTCAAAGGGTATGCCGAAGCGTCGTCCAACGGCGATCGCCGCTAAAGCATTGCTCAAGTTATGGCGACCCAACAGCCCAAATCTTAGGCAACCCAAAAATTTGCCTTTCTCATAGATATCAGCCGCAGTATACGTTGACCCATAGACAATGGCGTCTGCCGTATAGTCTGCGTTTAGCGCCGGATTAAGACTGTAGGTAGTCGAAGAATCTTCTGAAGCGTGAGGAGTAATGCGATTACGCGTGTTTTCGCAGTCGATACAGAGTACGACGTGCTGGGAGTGGTCTACAAAAGCCTGAAAAATTTGAACAACTTCATCCAACGTTGCGTAGTGATCGGGATGATCTAGCTCAATATTGGTAATGACTCCAATATGAGAATGAAACTTGACCAAAGACCCATCAGATTCATCCGCCTCCGCAATCAGGTACGGACTTTGACCGACTCTGGCATTACCCTCCCATGCGGCAACTTCTCCGCCTACCACAATGGTGGGATCTAAGCCAGCCTGAACCAGGATGTATCCAATTAAGCTGCTGGTTGTTGTTTTTCCGTGGGTTCCTCCCACAGAAACGCTTTTGGCAGATTCATTGATGAGTGCCGCCAATACATCGGAGCGATGAAAGATTGGACAACCTAAGCGAACCGCAGCCTGATACTCGGGGTTGCTGTGCTGAATGGCTGTGGAGCAAATCACCTGGGGCAGCATGGCGGTTTTGATCGCCGTCGCAGATTCGATTTGCTGAGGTTGCTGAAAATAGTCGAGGTTTTCTGCCGTTTGCTGTCTAAAAACCTGTGCGCCGAGCGTCTGAAGTTTTTGCGTAATGTTGGTGTCGCGCAGATCTGAGCCGGATACTGGGAGCTGGCGTTTGGTTAAAATGTGCGCGATGGCAGACATGCCGATCCCACCAATCCCGATAAAGTGAAAGGGTCGACCACCTAAGTCAACGGCATTCAACATTCTGTTGTCGCTCCTTCAAACACCACACAAATAACTGCAGTTTAGATAAATTGATCTTGGCCCCCGCCTAGCTGATACAAAACTGATGTTTAGACTCTCAATAGCGATGAAATAAGCTATGGGGCTAACGTTCTGTTCTGTCGCCTATTAAGTAAAGCGCCTTGGTAATGGGCTGGTTATGACTCAATAGAATATCTGAAATTTCACCTCACAGTTTGAGGTTTTTCGGCTATTCTGTCAACTTAATTTTAAGGGCTTCAGATGCAAATCCATTTTGAGTCAGAAAGACAGTGCAGTCAGAAGGCTAAGTGGTTACGAACGAAATTTTCATTTCCCTCTAGTCACAATGAGGAGAGATCTATAGAATGAGGTCTCACAGTCTGTTGCTGACGAATGGGGGTACGAGTTGTGCCGTTAGCGTATAAGATACCTGAATTTAGATTGTGTTAGTTTGAGGCACTGTGTTGCTTCTGCTGCCGCTGTTTTGCAGGTTTTAGTTCTTCTATTTTGGGTCGTTTTGTGGCCTTTTTTGTGCCAAAGAGTAAGGAGATAGCAGTGTCAGAATACGCTCGAAAACCCCTTAGTGTTGGACAACGGCGGCAGCTTTTAAAGCAGCGGCGACAAGCTGCTCAAGCAAAGGGACGTCAGCAACCAAAGCAGGGCTTGCCTCAGAAAGACTCGCTCTCGAGAAATGCTATGGCAAAGCAGCGTGTTCATTCCGCTGATTCCCAGCGTTCAGCACAAGGTTTGACAAACTTACGGGTTCAGCGAACGGCTCAATTGGGTAAAGCTTCTGTTGCGCGTTCATCGAATGGGCGACAGCTTCAGTCTGTGAACGGGTTAAGCGTCGTCCCTGCGATCGCATCCGCTGGTACCCGAAAAAAAGGGCGCAATTCTCGTCCTCTGCGTAAGCCAAGCTGGATTCAGCATGTTTTACGACTCAGCCTTTTAGGGTTAGGCATTTCGACCATTGCGGGGACGGCGATCGCCCTTTTGCACCCAGAGCCACCTTCGGGGACATTGGCAAGCAGCAAACTTCAGGCTCGGAAGAGCGCATCAGGTTCTGAAGGCGTTAACGGCGCTGCGCCTTTCGATACTGCCGCAACGCTGCCGATTCTGAATCCAGATAAAGAATTAAAAGACGCCAAAGTTAAAATTCAGGCGATCGCAGCAGCCCAGAAAGACTTGGTCGCGGGGATGTTTTTTTATAACCCTGAGACGGGTGCTTACCTAGATCTTGCTGGAGACAAAGCCTTTCCAGCCGCTAGCACCATTAAGCTTCCCGTTCTGGTTGCGTTTTTCCAGGCTGTTGATGCTGGGCAAGTGCGCCTAGATGAACCGCTGGTGATGCGCAAAGACTTGATTGCTTCTGAGTCTGGTGTCATGCAGTATCAGCCTGTAGGCACAAAATATAGCGCGTTAGAAACGGCTGATCAGATGATTACCATTAGCGACAATACTGCAACCAACATGCTGATTGATCGGCTGGGGGGCGTTGCAGTGCTAAACCAGCGGTTTCAAAGTTGGGGTCTAGCCCAAATTAACCTTCGCAATCCATTACCAGATTTACAGGGAACCAATACCGTTACGCCCAAAGACATGTCTACGCTCATGCTGAAGATTGGACAAGGCGACTTGCTGACGCCCCGCAGTCGAGATTTGGCACTAGACATTATGCGGCGAACGGTCACTCAAACTTTGCTGCCTCCCGGGCTTGGAGAAGGATCTACGATTGCTCATAAAACGGGGGATATCGGGACAGTCGTAGGTGATTCTGGTTTAATTGGGATGCCTAATGGTCAGCGTTATGTGGCTACCGTATTTGTTAAACGCCCTCATAACGACCCTAGGGCACAAGAGTTAATTCGCCAAATTTCAAAGATTAGCTATCAGGCTTTAAGCAGTGCCAGTCGATCTGCGCCTGCTGCTCCCGCTCCTGTAACTGCATCTACGGCTCAATCTTTACCTTAAGCTGTCAATTGGATAGAGCGTAAGGATTTGAGGCAATATTTGTCATGATGAGCTGAGCTTTTTCGGCTCTTTTTAGTGCAAAGCATTGAAGGCTACTATAAATTGGGAGTATCACACTTAGTCAGTTCCAACGGGTTTCTAAAAGCGACCTGCTCGATAAACGATGGGTCTGTGTCGCTTTACATTTGTTGGACAACAGGAATTTAGATAACTGCAATGCGCTTTATTGATCAGGCCGAAGTTTACGTTAAAGGCGGTAAAGGGGGCGATGGCATGGTTGCCTTCCGCCGAGAAAAATACGTCCCCACAGGAGGCCCTGCGGGTGGCAATGGCGGAAAAGGGGGCGCGGTTATTTTGCGGGCAGTGCATAACCTCCAGACGCTTTTAGATTTTAGATATGTGCATATTTTTGCGGCGGAAGACGGAACGCGGGGCGGCCCTAAAAACCTGACGGGAGCTTCTGGGGACGATTTGATTGTGGATGTGCCGTGCGGAACGGTGATCTATGACATGGATACGGACGAATGCATTGGCGACTTAACTGAGCCAAATCAAACCCTGGTGATTGCTCAAGGGGGCAAAGGTGGCCTGGGCAATAAGCATTTTTTGTCGAATCGCAACCGTGCGCCAGAACATGCCTTACCAGGGCTACCTGGGGAAGAACACAGCCTTCGCCTAGAGCTAAAGCTCTTGGCGGAAGTAGGCATTATTGGACTGCCCAATGCAGGCAAGTCAACGCTGATTTCGGTGCTGTCTGCGGCACGACCTAAAATTGCAGATTATCCGTTTACAACGTTGGTGCCTAATTTGGGGGTTGTGCCTCACCCCAGTGGCGATGGCGTGGTGTTTGCAGATATCCCTGGGTTGATTGAGGGTGCCCATGCGGGGACTGGCCTAGGGCATGAGTTTTTGCGCCATATTGAGCGAACCCATGTTTTGGTGCATCTCATTGATGCGACGGCTCCAGACCCGTTACAAAACTATCAGGTGATTCAGCAGGAGCTGCTGGCTTACGGTCATGGGCTAGCGGAGCGCCCTCAGGTGGTGGCGCTGAATAAATCGGATGCGATCGCCCCAGAAGATCTAGAGAAAATCCGTTTAGATCTTCAGCCCCACTGTAATTCTCATCTGTTTACAATTTCTGCTGTTGCGCAACAGGGACTTGAAGCGCTTTTACAGCCGATCTGGATGGCTTTAGACCTTGCCAGAAAGCAGTCTGCTGAAGCAAACAGCGTCGTTTCTGTACCACAACCGCTGCTGTCGTTGTCATCACCCGTAGAGTAATTTCAGTACTAACCCGCAGGACAATGAAGGGTTTTTAGCGTAAGCGGGTATTCTAAGCATAATGAAGCACTGCAATCTGCGGAACCTCTAATAATGCAAGACCCCCACGCCACCGAACCCAACACCCTGCTGTTGATCGATGACGACCCAAACCTTGTCCTGCTCGTCAAAGATTATTTAGAGATGAGGGGATATACCGTTGTCACGGCTAAAAATGGTCGAGATGCTTTGAAAACCCTTGAAAAAGAGATTCCTAACCTGATCATTTGCGATGTGATGATGCCGGAGATGGATGGGTATGCGTTTGTCAAAAAGGTGCGGGAGAATCCTCAAACCAATTGGCTCCCTATTTTGTTTTTATCGGCAAAGGGGCAAATCCAAGATCGGGTGGCGGGGTTGAGCAAGGGTGCAGATGTTTATATGGTGAAGCCCTTTGAGCCAGATGAATTGGTGGCTCAAATTGAGGCATCTCTGAACCAGTCGTTACGAATGCGTCAATCTCAAGGCTCTGATGTGGGTACGACGGTTTCGGTTCAGGTACCCTTTGATGTTGAGCTAACGCCAACGGAGCAACGGGTAATTCAGATGGTTGCGAAGGGCATGTCGAATCGAGAAATTGCGGAAAGCCTTAGCGTGAGCCAGCGCACGGTTGAAAGTCATGTGAGCAATATGTTGGGTAAAACGGGTCTACATAACAGGACTGAGTTAGCTCGGTGGGCGATCGAGCAGCGCATGATTTAGGGGTTTAGTCTTAAGTTTTAATTTATGGACTTAAACTTAGTTAGCCTGCTTCGTCTTCAGTAAAAGACAATGCATGTTCTGAACTATTGAATTACATAGCTTAAAGATGGTTTGTAAGCTTTGCCAACAAAAATATGATTTGAGAAATTCTCATATTGTGCCAGAAACTTTTTACGAAGGTGTTTATGATAAAAAACATAGAGCAGTGCCTATTTCTATAGAGCATTCTGAACTCAAATTTATCCAAAAAGGTATTCGAGAAAAGTTACTTTGTGGAGATTGTGAGCAGAAACTATCTAAATGGGAGTCAATTTTAAAAAGAGATTTGGTTGATATTGGAAATCAAAAGAGTGAATTTTTAATAATAAAT
>JAGVDA010000049.1 GCA_020058975.1 Thermosynechococcus sp. WC_1
AAGCGCAGAAGGTTTTTGCTTCTATTCTCGGGGCACCTCCTGGCCCGCGTGTGAGTGAGCTGTTGCCGCACATTCAGCAGCCAATGCTGGTGCTATGGGGCGAAGCAGACCCTTGGACACCTATTCAGGGTAGCAATGTGTTCCAAGCATGGGCGGCGCAAATGAAGGAGCCGAATATTAAAATTGTGCCGATTCCTGAAACGGGGCACTGTCCCCATGATGAGCGCCCCGATCTGGTTAATCCGCTGATGGTGGACTGGCTGAAAACGCTGGTATGGCCTTAGTCTGCTGCGGGCAGTGCTTTAGGTGGCGCTGGCTGCTGGAGCATGATGACGTTAGACCCAACCACCGGACTACGAGCCACAAGGGTGTTGGTACTGTCTAATAGCTCAAGCTTGCTGAACTCAAGCTTCTGCGATCGCACCCAAAGCTTCTGCGCCGCTGCCTTTTGCTCCGCATCACTTAGGCTATCCCAGGTATTGCCCAAAGACACCTTTAGCTGGTGATTGGCGTTGGCCGTTTTAACCGAAGCCACCAAGCCATCGCCAACCTCTCCAACACCTGCCACTGCGCTGGCGAGCTGCGTTTGAATCTCAGCTAAATCAATTGCTGGAGCTGGGCTGGGAGCCACTGCTGTTTGTGGCGCTACTGGCGTTACGCTAGGTTTGGCTACTGGGGCAACGGGATTAGGGCTAGAAAGTGTCGTCGGCTTAATAGCTGTCGCGGTGGGACGTGGAGACGTAACCGGAGGTCGCTGGGCAATGGGTCTAGGTGCAGGTCGCGTTAAGACAGGTTTAGTCGGCACCGGAGGCTGGTTGGCTACCGCAGGTTTACCAGAAGTCAGAGATGAGAAGAACCAGTAGATCACCACTACGGTCGTAATGACCAAAACCGTCAAAAAGCGATCAGTCAGTTCCTGTAAATTGGCGGGTAGTTTCTGCCGTAAAAGAGCTAACCCCTTATTCCAGGCAGGCACCACTACTTTTTGCCAAAACGGAACAACCCCTTTGTCCCAGAGTGGCTGAAGTTTATCGAGGGTAGGCTGGATCTTCGCCTTTTGCTCGTCAATCTTAGCCTTAGCAGAATCAGGGATTTTTGCGATCGCCTGATCTTTCAACTTCGGCCCCGTATTGTCTAGAAAATCATTAGTGAAGCGATTGGCTACCAACAGCGCCTGGGTGCCTTTTTCTTTGAGGATCGGCTCCGCCTTGACCCAAGCATCTTTTGCCAGCTTCAGTACCTTGTCAAAAGTCTGCTTTGTTCCAGACTCCTCAACCGCCACAGGGATAGGCGCACGCACTCGTTTCGCAGAGGGTTCTGGTTCAGCCGCAGCCGTTGTCTTTGCCACCATAGGTTCTGGTTCAGGCACTTCCACAGGCACAGCAATGGGTTCTGCCTCATTCTGCTGGGCAGTTACCTTGGGTTCTTCATGACTGCTGCTGCTTGACGCATGAGAATCAGACTCATGGGGGGGTGTCGAATCCTCAGACATACGCGCTCCTTGCTCCTCTATAACGGTGATTCAGGGGAGTTTACAGCCTCAATTTATCATCAAAGCCAACGTTTATGATGAAGGGGGACTTTGCCTCCTCAACGCGGGGTAGAGGGGCAGCATAAGGAATAGCGATGCTTTTCGCGGCTGAAGCGAACTGCCGCTCAGCAACAAAACTACAAACCACGGAGGAAACATGCAGTCGCGTGTCGTTCGGGAAGGATCGGTGGGGCTTTTACTTCTGCTGGGGTTAGGTACCACCGTTGGGATCATTGCGTGGATTAGAGGGATGCACTTTGGTGGGCAATATTCTCTCGCCGTTGAGCTATCGGATGCCATTGGACTTAATGTGGGTGGTCCTGTGAAATACCGTGGCGTTAAGGTGGGTCGAGTGCGGTCTTTAACCCCTAGCGTTTATGGCGTTACGGCTCAACTTGATATTGCCCCCGCCTCCTTTGTTATTCCCCGCGACAGCGAAATTAGCGTGACCCAATCTGGTTTTATTGGGCAGGTTGAAATCAGTATTCAGCCCCGCACCAAGTTTGACCGAACCGCCAGCTACCCAGAACTATCGCCCTATCAGCCCAAATGCGAGAAGTCTTTGATTCTGTGTGATGGCGATCGCATTAATGGGGGCATAGGCGCTAACTTTGACGAGCTGATTCGGTCTACCACTAAGCTGACGGCGCTTTTAAGCGACAGTAAAATCCTTAACAACGCCAACGCCACCCTTAAAACCTTTAATACCACTGCCCTCAATATCACGCGGCTCTCTCGCAATGCCAACGCCACTCTTAAAACTGCCGACACTACTCTTAAAGATGTTTCTCTTACGGCTACTGGATTTACAGGCTTAAGTCGAGATGCACGTCAACAGCTCCAGCAGTTGGGCACCGCAGCAGGCTCTGTCACCAAAGCGGCGGATAGCGCGACATCTTTGGTACAAGATAATCGCACCACTCTCATTAGCACCCTCGGCAATTTACAAGATGCCAGCAAAGATCTAAAGATTGCGCTCAAAAGCCTTAGCCCTATCATGAGCCGCGTTGAGAACGGCAAGCTGCTCGAAAATCTCGAAACCCTTGCAGATAATGGTGCTAAAGCCTCAGCTAATCTCAAAAGCCTCAGCACCACCCTCAATAACCCCATAACGCTGTTAGGGTTAGCCCAGACCCTCGACTCTGCACGCGTTACGTTTCAAAACACGCAAAAAATTACGAGTGAATTAGATCAGGTTACGGGCGACCCTCAATTTCGTCAAAATCTAATCCGGCTCATTAATGGACTCAGTAAATTGGTCTCTTCTACTCAAACCCTTGACCAGCAGGTCAAGACAGCGGCGGCAACAGCCGATGCTCAAGGTAAATCTGAGGGGCTGATTGTGAATCTTTCAGCCCCTTTATTGCCGCCGCTGAGTTCACCTCAATACTTTGGACAGCTCACAGCTCCATCAGAACCTGCTGCCAACCTATTTTCATTGGAGTCGCTCCCTGCCAAATCAGCAGAATAGCGATCTGTTTCTTCAACCCACGCTCATCCCCCTAAAGACCGCTATGAATATTGACCGCTCTAAAGTTATTGCCATCATTACCGGAATTTTTTCACTGCTGTTAGGCATCTTATATTTAGGCTTAGTTCAAATCCTAGATTTCCGTGGGGAGATGATTCCTGCGCCCGTAGAGATGCTGCTGAGTGCCTTTTTGTATCATGCGCTATTGCCAGCAGCCATAGCCTTTGGCTATAGTTATTAGTAGTGGGCTTCTTCAGCTCCCTGGTTCTGATGACGCATCTGGGTACTCGAATTGGTTGCTTTTCTGCTGCGCCCAATTAAACCACGGTGGCTTAACCTAAGTTTTCCATCTACGCTTTATCTATGCCCAATCTTAGATCTGCTGCTCAAAGAAGTGCCGGAGTTACTTCACGCAGAGCTACGCCTAGGGCTTCAAGAAGCTTTAGTGAATGCAGCCAAGCATGGCAATCTACTGAGTCCAGCAAAATCGGTATCGGTGCGCTATGCACGCTTGCCGGATAGACATGAGTGGGTGATTACGGATGAGGGCGCAGGGTTTGAGCCACCACCTTCACCCTGCTATCAACCTCCTCAAGAGCATTTACCTGAGCATTGCTGCGAGTGTGGGCGCGGTCTTTTTATATTGTTTGAAGTCTTCGACCAGGTGCGTTGGGATAAGTGTGGCACGGAGCTGAGTTTGTCTAAATACGTCAAATAAGTAGGCAGACTGAATTAACCATAAAACGGGTTTCGGCTCCGCTCAACCCTCAATTCCTGTATTAGCGAGGGTTGAGGCTTCGACGGTGAGCGCTCAGCGTTCGACTGAGCGCTCACGCCGAAGTCCGAACCGCGAAGTCGAAACCCAAACCCCATCAGCAATTTAATTACGCCCAGCTACTTAGTTTAGGGTCATGGATTAAATAACACTCAAAGCTTTGGAAGGGCAGGTTTTGGTTAAACTCTCTGATCATCCTATCCAGCTTTGGCTAAACCTGCCCCTACCTTCAAACTTATATGAAAAGCACATAACTATTGTAGTGACTGCCACTCTTTGAGCATGAGCCGCAATGCAGCTCTCCAGTGGAGTGGAGCAACCCCTAAAATGGGCGCAATGTCTTGCAGCGAGAGTACCGAATAGCTCGGGCGCTGGGCTGGAGTCGGGTAGTCTGCTGTAGTAATGGGCAAAACCTGCTCAATTTTAAGCGGAATACCCAAGCTACGGGCTTCTTCAAAAATGGCGATCGCAAAGTCATACCAGCTTGCCACGCCGCTATTGGTGAAGTGATAAATCCCTGAAGGTGCGGGTTCTGTGTCTAAAGTTTGGATGAGCGCGGCGATCGCCTCTGCAATGGATTTTGCCCAGGTGGGTGTACCAATCTGATCTGCCACCACTTTTAGTTCTGTTCGGTCTGCCCCCAGCCGCAGCATTGTTTTAACAAAATTGCTTTTGCCATAGCTACCGTAGACCCAAGCGGTGCGAAGAATGTAGTGGCGATCGCAGTTATCCTGAATCCCCTTCTCTCCATCCAGCTTTGATTGCCCATAGACACTCATGGGGTGCGTGGGGTCGCTGGTTAAGTACGGTGAGCCTTTTGTGCCGTCA
>JAGVDA010000303.1 GCA_020058975.1 Thermosynechococcus sp. WC_1
CTACCCTAAGCGGCGGTAAGCGATAGAGCATCATTTTTTGTTTGGCAAACTGTTGCCCGACAGCCAAGTACCCCAAAAAATCGGATGGAACGGGTTGTCCTTTGAGTCCCAATCGCCCCGCAATCTGAGTATCTAAAATAGAGTTGGATGCACCAGAATCTAAGACAAACGAGAGGGTTTTATTTTTAATTTGAACCGGAACGGTAAAAATGCCCTGTGCCGGAAGCCCCTGAAGTGCAATATTGGCTTGCCCCTGCGCCATTGCCTTAGGTAGCGCAGCGCCCGTAGCCTTGAGAAGGGTGGTCATGCGATCGCTGGCATCCGCACGAACGGTTCCGTCAGGATTGAGCATCACGACTGAAAACACGCAGCGCGTCGAAATCTCTTGAGTGACGGGTATGTTTTTCTGTATCGTCTCTTTTTGAATGCACTGCTGCACCTCAAGCAGGAGTGGGTTAATGCTAGGCCGAGGTGTGGCCTGCGCCAGACATAGCTCACCAGAACATACAGCCCAAACCGCAGCGCTGTAAAACCCAGCCTGAATGCCGTGGAAACCAAACCAACGCAATAGGTCATGCTTCACGAAAGGGGTTCTCCAAAATGGATGAGAGCAAGATTCTGAGGGCGATCGAGCAGTTCTTGAGCCAGCAAAATTCCGGCAATGCTCCAGGTTTGGTAGCGACGCGCCATTCGTCCAATCAGGCGACCATTGCCCCCATCATAGTATTCCGGCCATCGGTCATGGATGAGGCGCTGCCCGGCTTTCATAATGTCTTCTCGAAGCTGTTCCGTTAAGCTAGGGTGCTTGACTTTCAGTGCGGCTGCGGCAAGCATCCAGGTCAACATCGGCCAGCTCCCGCCATTGTGATAAGACCACGGCTTATTTTTGGGGTCACACCCCGTGACGAGCTGCCACTCTATGCCCTCTAGGGCGGGGTAGCAGACCTTCATGGGCATTTCGCCCAGTAGGTCTGCATGGCGCAGATAAATCAGATCCATGATGCTGCGGGCTTGGGCGGGGGGGAGCAGATTGCTGACCACCCCCATTAAGTTACCGATCGCAAAAAAGCGGCAGTCGAGATGAGATGGCCCTAGGTTGCCCACCAAGTAGCCTGCCTTTTCGGGTAGCCACTGAATCAGGTGTTCGTAGGGAATAGATTCTGGATAAAGATTGTATTTATTAAAAAAGTGGTCTTCGGTATCAGCACTCGGCGAGGCGTCATACTGTTCGCTTTGGGCTTGGTAGAGTACCCGCAGTCGTCGTAGGTCTAGCCAATAGTCTTCACAAAGCTGGCGCTGTAGCCGCCCAAGCCGATGCGAGATTCTGGCCTGGTAGGGTTCTTCGGGCTTTAGAAATTGACGGGCAACCTGAAGCCCAGCATAAAAGAGGGTTTGAATTTCGAGCGGGTAGCCGTTCAGCCCCATACGCCGATCAATCATGCAGGCACCATCGGGCACCAATATCATGGGTTCCGCATCAAACCTATGAGACAGGTAAAGGCTCAAAATTAGCCGAATTGCTCGCCTTAGCTTAGGCTGCGGTTCGGTGCCGTCAAATAAGTCTGTGTGCAGTGCCGTTGAATCTTGGGTACAGGCACGGTAGTAAGCCTGAAGTAAAATCAGCCACCACAAACAGGAATCGACAGGCGTGACTTGGGCGATCGCCCGTTCTCCGTAGTCAGGCTTGAGGGTGTCGTTTTCGACCTTAAAGCTGGCAGGCATCATCCCAGGCGATCGCTCCATGTGCTTTGCCAGCTCTGGCGTAATCTGGAGCTTAAGAATGGTCGCCAAAAAATTGCCAACAACGGCTCGACTAGAGACGGCTTCGCCGTTTAGTCCTTCAATATCCTGATTTTTAATAAGATAAACCAGCGCAACAGGGACAAAATCTCGCACAAAACATTGGTCATAATTAACCGAGGATGCCTCAGGCGGTACATCTGCTGCCTTTGTGCCTAAAGGCTCACCTTTGCAGTAGACCAAATATTTAGGCTGATTTAGTTCTTGCCATGCAATTTCTTTAAGCCTATGCCAAGATAGCGCTACCATAATCTCCTTATTGCAGTAAAAAAATTATCAAATTACAGCAAGGCAAAATAGTGCAGGTTTAGCGTACTGCATGCATATTGTTACCGTCTTAAAATGGCTCCAAATTCATTTTCATACTGAGGATCGTTAGTACCCAGTAGCCTGTCCCAAAATGTAAAATATAGCCCGTAGTGAACTGTGTACTTACGATGATGAATTGAGTGATGCGCTGGCCCTATAAACCATCGGCCTAGCCAGTGATGGGGAAAGGCAGGCGGAAAAAGCTCTAGACCTAAATGATTCAACACAGCCCAAAATGTCATCGTAATAGAAATTGCAATGAGCGTAATAAAATGGATGGGTATAACAAATACGATGGCAATTAAAAAGAGCGATTGAATCACTGCTTCTGGTAGGTCAAAGGCGAAAGAAGTCCAGGCAGTAGGCTGTCTAGACTTGTGGTGCCCTTGGTGTAGCCACGCAAATAATGCAGGATGGTGAAGCATTCGGTGAATAAAATAAAAGTAGGCATCTTGAAGAATGAGTACCCCTCCATAGCTCACGCCGAGATACCATAAGTCCTGATATCTAAAATCACTGTAGAGCAGCGTTCCACCCCGATCATAAGCCCAAATAATAAATGCAGCACCCAGGGCAAAGACGGCTGAGGCCAAGCAAGATAATTTAATATCTTGATAAATTAAGCTTTTTTGTGCAGAATCTAAGGATGTTTTTTGATGTGAATTAGACTCTGTCAAAAGTGAGTAGAAAAGCAGGTGTGTGCTTCCGGCAACCAAAAAATATCGCAGTAAAATTAGGGCAAGAAAAGAAAAATAGTAGAATAAAAATGAGTGCTGTATTAATGTAGTACTTTGCATTTAGCCATGCTCTTCAAAAAAAATCCGTAGGTATTGAGCCTGAGCTTACTGTAAAAGAAGATAAATCCTCTCTCCCATTGACATGATTTATAGTGGGTCTTGTCTTAATCTGGCATGACTGAGATTCTAGAACGCAAGTACGACAAGGCTTTTAGGTTTTACAGATGCACCTTGCCAAGCACCGATTCAGCGAACCGAAAATGAATGAAAAGTAGACCCTTTAAGCCTTTAACCATAAATTAAAGTTCACGCTTTACGCTACAAGACTCATAACGCTTTGCCCTGCCGCATTAAGCAGAGGAGCAGATGCCACGCATCTACCCCCCATTATTTTTAGTCAGGAATTGATGCAAATATTTCCTCCAGGCTTTTGCAAGAGTGTAGTATGTATGAATACTTGAAGCGGCAGTAACAGGGACTCAATGATTGAAATTCAAAAGCCCGAAACACATGCAGGCATTGAGACAGATCTTGACCCAATAACTTCTCAGCGTAGAATAACATGTACGAATAAGCGCTGTAGTCGCTGTAAAACGACCAACACACGAAAGTCTAAAGTTCGTAATGTACTTGAATCTTTAATCAGAATATTTGGCTTTAACTACCATCGATGCCGAGACTGTAGACATCGTTTCCTTCGCTTTCTGTGAAGCATTACTCAATGCCAAGGCGGTCATAAATGACGGTGAGGTTCTGTAAATGGTGTTGAGGGTTGAAGCACTCGGCTAAATCTTCAGCAGAGAGATGGTCTTTCACCTTCGGATCTTGAGCAACCAAGGCTCTAAAGTCACCGCCTTCTGTATTCCAAGCCTGGTGGGCATTGCCCTGCACAATGGCGTAGGCTTCTTCGCGCAGCATTCCTTTCTCAACGAGAGTGAGCAGCACCCGCTGGCTAAAAATTACGCCGCCATAAAGGTTCATGTTGCGCTTCATGTTTTCAGGGTAAACCAGCAGATTCTTTACCAGATCAGTGGTTTCGACCAACATGAAGTGCGTCAAAATACAGGCATCGGGCATCATTACCCGCTCTGCCGAGCTATGGGAAATATCGCGCTCGTGCCAAAGCGCTACATTTTCGAGGGCGGTGGTGGCATAGCCCCGAATCAGCCGCGCTAACCCCGTGAGGCGCTCAGAACGAATAGGGTTGCGCTTATGGGGCATGGCAGAGGAGCCTTTTTGCCCTTTAGAAAAGTATTCTTCGACTTCTAATACGTCGGTGCGCTGTAGGTTGCGAATTTCGACGGCGATACGTTCGATGGTGGCGGCGAGTAGTGCCAACACCTGTAGGTAATTGGCGTGGCGATCGCGTGAAATCACCTGAGTAGACGCTGTATCGGGGGTAAGCCCCAGCTTTTGACAGGCGATCGCCTCCACCTGTGGGTCTACATTAGCGTAGGTGCCTACAGCGCCAGAGATTTTGCCAACCGCAATCTCGGTTTTGAGATACAGAAGGCGATCTTTACTGCGAAGTACCTCTGCCAGCCAACCCGCGAGCTTAAACCCAAAGGTGATC
Source organism: Thermosynechococcus sp. WC_1 (assembly GCA_020058975.1). Classification (GTDB taxonomy): domain Bacteria; phylum Cyanobacteriota; class Cyanobacteriia; order Thermosynechococcales; family Thermosynechococcaceae; genus JAAURS01. Next base: position 4,420 of record JAGVDA010000303.1, read on the forward strand.
GGCTCTGCATGGATGCCGTGGCTACGACCCACCATGACGGTATAGCGATGCTGAGAGGCTTGGGTACGAATGGCCTCAATAAGCGCATCTACATGCTTGAGGATGATGTCTAGGCTGGCAACCAACTGAAGGGCGAGGGCGGTATCCAGCACGTCTGAGCTGGTCATACCCACGTGGATGTAGCGACCTGCATCGCCCACGTACTCGTTGACGTTGGTGAGAAAGGCAATCACATCATGCTTGACGGTGGCCTCAATTTCTAAAATTCGCTGGGGGTCAAAGTCTGCTTTTGCCTTAATTTCGGCGACGGCTTCTGCCGGAATGGTACCCAGTTCTGCTTGGGCTTCACAGGCTGCAACTTCTACCTGGAGCCACGTCTTATACTTATAGGCTTCAGTCCACAGGCTGCCCATTTCGGGTAAAGTATATCGTTCTAGCAAGGTGACTTCGCAGGTTACAACTGAACCATTGTAAGCTGCAACACAGCCTTTTGTATCAATGGCGATCGCCAGACCTAATGATCTGTGCAATCTACCCCTGCCAAGTAAAGAATCTATTTTCGTTCAGGATGCTCGAGTTCCGGCGCGCGGCTCATGGCGTTAATGGCAGAAATCATCTGATACAGCCGCCCTAAATCTCGCTGATTAAAGTGAAACACCAGTCGTGGGAGCTGTTCGGTTTGATCCATGACCTGCTGCGGCTGTGGCTGCTGATGCTCTGCTTCGCCAGGTAGCATACTGCTTTTCTCGATCCGACCCGAGAGCAAAATATCGCTGAAGGTTTGGTTGAGCGTTTCAACTTGGTCTGCTGTTAGGTCATGGTTGAGCCGCATCACAAGCTGGTCGCCCACATACCGACTGGAGTGATAGACGCGGTAAAACCCTGCGATCGCCTCACAGCCCACCTGTAAATCATCGGTGATGGTATAAAGCTGACGATCTTCTGGATTAATAAGCCCTCTGGGAATCAGCTCTGTTTGAATGTACTTATCCCAGGCGTGCCAGTAGGTGCCGCCAGGTTTATCAATCAGCACGAGGGGCACAGGGGGAGATTTTCCGGTTTGGCTCAGGGTCAGCGCCTCAAACGCTTCGTCTTGGGTGCCAAATCCGCCAGGGAAAGCGGCGATCGCATCGGCTTCGCGCAGAAAAAATAGCTTGCGGGTAAAGAAATACTTAAAGTTAATCAGCTTCGGATCCCCTTCAATAAAGGGATTAGAATTTTGCTCAAAGGGGAGCTGAATATTGAGGCCAAAGGACTGTTCGGCTCCAGCCCCTTTATTGACGGCCTCCATAATGCCGCCGCCGGCACCCGTCATCACCATAAAGCCTTGCCCTGTGATGCAGCGCGCAAAGTTAGCTGCCATTTGGTATTCGTCGCTGTCTGCGGGGAGCCGAGCGGAACCAAAAACCGCAATTTTACGGACGTGACGGTAGCTGTTAAAGACCTGAAACGCCCGCTCCATATCCTTAAGCGCCGCTTTTAGAATTTTCCAGTCGAGGCGTGCAATATCCTCTTCGGTCATCCGCAGCATCGTCAACAGCGCTTCGTAGATATATTCCCCATTTTGGAGGTTAGGTAAGCGGTCTAACAGATGGTCAAAGTCATCTTTTAGCTTCTGGATCGCCTGACTCGAAAGCTGAGGAACCATAGTCGCGTGCGCCGAGAGAGTGGGACTTTATTCTACTCAAATTTTAGGGATATTCATCGGGGTTCAAAGGTTTTAGGGCTTTACCAACGCTTCTCCGCGTCGGTAAAGTTCACGGGCATACTCTGTCCAGGTACCTTGCCCCCAATACCGGAAGCAGCTTGTCTGCACGAGCAGGTTGTAGAGCAGCGCCTCTTGGTAATCTTGGCGCTGCGTGACGGACGGATCGGCCTGAACCAGCGGGTCATATTTTTCATGGAAGTGAGCGCTGAGCTGATTCATGGGTTCCAGCACATTCTCGTAGCCCTGCACCCAGCTCAGGTCATTCGTCCAAGATGCGCCATCCATATGGAACTGATGGTCGGTGGCTTTAAGGTCGGCGATCGCCCTCTCTACCGCTTCCACGGTCGCATGGTCTGGGTCAACTCGCTGCCAAATCTTGTGCTGCTGAACGGCCTGACAGGTAGGGTAGTCTTCTGGGTTCACCCCTGCGGCCTCAATTAGCTCCAGGTATTCTGTGCCGTTACAGCCCACCACGCCAGACTGCTGGTCACGGATTTCATGCCAAGGTCTAGGGAAATCGCGGGGGAACTCGTTCATCATCACGCCGCCATTTTCGCCATCGGCAATTTGCGTAACCAGGGAAGGTATTTCAACGCCGTCAATGGTTTGCCGCCCCCAGCCCTTGGCTTCGTGGTAGGGCTGCATCTGCGCCACCAGCTTAGTATCTGAGCCTTGGGTTTTAATGAGCGCGGTAATGCTGATGGTTTCGCCCTTAGAATTGCGTGCCACCAAACGATTCGGGATATATTTTTGTGCCTGACTTAGGCTTGAGCCATCCAAGTTTTCTAAAGAATGCTCCTGCACCATCAGCCAACGATAGCCACATTCTTTGAGGGCTTTGATGTATTCAAACAGAACATCGGGGTGGTTGGGCATGTGCATTTCTGGCGGCGAAAAGCCTTTCACGCGCTGAAGGGCTTCTGTGCCAAAAATAGAGGCAAAATACTGCTGCCAAGCCTGGATCTGAAGCTTGAGGTCGGGGATTGGCGTAGAAGGCACCACGGCATGGCTCCACATCGTACCGAGCCATTCAACATGGGGCTGATATTTAGGATTGCAGGTGATGCGCTTCAGGTTGTCAAGAATGTCATCCCGCCCCATTTGCACGAGTCCCCATAGCAAATTTCCGGAGTAATCGAGCATGATACGAGGGTTACAGCCTTGGTCTACCAGCTCTGGGATAAAGTCTCCCATGCGGCTATAGCACCAGGCAAAGACGCTGGCGTTGTGGTTATCGCCGTCGCCCTGATGCTCAAACATATTTTGCAGGTTGCAAATCAGCTCCCCATTGGCTCCAGCGGGGATGGTGGGCTGATGCATGTGTAGGGCGCAGGCAAACCCAGCAGAAACGCTCTCTAGGCGTAGGTTTGTTTGAGAGAGAAAGATAGGTTCAGAATGATTCGTGATAGCAACAAGGTCTGCCTCTGCTCCGGCGATATGGGGCAATGCGGCTCGAAGATCGTCTAGGCCAGAGAGTGAAGGCGCTGCTGCAATCATCGTCAGTTTCCTTTAGGTATGAAGGTCGAAGTGCTGTGTCGCCAACCACCTAATCTATACCACGATCCGTTGACCCTATCTGCTATGGCTTAAGCTGAATTGCTTCAAAATGATTCCACATATTGAGACATACATTAGAAAGCCTTAGCAGATCCTGCCTCTCGTAATCGATTAAATAAACTCATTTCGTCTGGCGTTAGTAGTGCATCAAGTCCTGGCATACCTTGAACCAACTTGATTTCAGAGGAACATACATTTCCAAGAAGTTCTAAAGATTGATTTTTCTGATTTCCTTCTTCAAGATTTTTGAGCATATGAATAGCAATCAAAACCTTAGACATTGCTTCATTGCTTTCATTTTTAGTATACTTCTTCTCCATGACAGCCTTTCTTGCCAGCTTTACCTCAATCGCTTTCAGTAAATCAAGGCTCTCAAATGGCTTGGTCAAATAATCATCTGCCCCTAATTCCATCCCTTTTCTGATGGACTGTATATCAGCCATAGCCGTCAAAAAAATAAATGGAATGGTAGCTGTTGCGGAGTTTTGACGCAGGGCTTCAAGAACTTCATGCCCATTTACTTCAGGCATCATTACATCACAAACAATTAAGTCTGGTATATGTTCAAAAGCCCAGACTGCACCCAAAAAACCGTTCTCGGCACAGATAACTTCATAATCACTAGCCTCAAGAAGATCTACAAGATTTTCTCGCACAGAAACTTCATCTTCAATCACAAGAATCTTAGTCATAACTTTCTCCAACTATTAATAAATCTGTTAAACAACGCTTTCAAGCGGTAGTTTGATTGTAAAAGTAGTGCCCACTCCGAGTGTGCTATCAAGCTCAATATGACCACCGTGTAGGTCTACAGACCTTTTAATGATTGATAAGCCTAAGCCCGTTCCTGATATTGTTCCCACATTGCTGGCTCGATTAAAGGATGTGAAGATTTCACCTTGCTCTTTTTCTGGTATCCCAATTCCTTCATCTCTTACCTTAAAAACAATATTGTTATCTCGATCATCTAAGTCAAAATAAACATTCTCTTTACTTGGAGAATACTTAATCGCATTTGAGAGCAGATTTGTTAAAATATGTCTCAGCAACTTCTGGTCTGCATTGATGATTTCACATTCGCTTTTATCTTCAAAAACTATTTTGTGATCGGTGCTTGTGAGCTGTATGTCTTCTATAATCTCTTGACAAAAACAGCTCAAGGAAATGGGGATTGGATTAAACTCTAGTTTGCCCACTTCTGCCTTATTAATGAGCAACACATCATTTAATAATTCAGTCATGTGTCTAACTGAGTTTTGAATGCGATGGAGATGGCTAATCTTCTTTTCATCACTCCATTTTTGTGAATAGTTTTCAATTAACTGTGCGGATGAAAGAATGGTTGCAAGGGGAGTACGAAACTCATGGGAAGCAATAGATACAAAACGAGACTTTAGCTCATTAAGTTCCTTCTCACGTTCTAGTGCATTCCGAATTTCTGCTTCAGCTTGTTTCCGTTCAGTGATGTCTCTAACAATTGCCATAATCTCTTCTGTAGAGCTAACAGCAATGCGAGTTTCATAATCGAGTAATCGGTCATGAATCTGAAGTTGGTACTCAATAATCTGAACTTCATTAGTCTGCAAAGCCTTGTTCATGCAGTTCAACAGCAGTTGGGCAACATCAATGGGCAGAACATCTGCTAGATTTTTTCCGATAAAGTCTGCTGTGGGTAAGGGTAAAGGGTAAATTTTGGGGTCGTGGAAATTAACGATCGTTCCATTTTTGCTAATCCGAAACATCCAATCTGGGATAGCGGTTAACAGTGCGCGGTTTGTAGCATGGCTAGAGCGCAGCGCATCTTCTGCTTGTCTGCGACGCATAAGTGAGCCAATGTGAACGGCTGCCGTTGAGATGAGTTTAATGACTCTCACATCTTCTCTACAGGCTTCGTATCCAAAGAAAACCAGCACTGCCACAACCTGGGTTTTATCAATCAACGGGATACTTAAGCCTGTTGTTAGACTTTCTGAACCATCTAGCAGCAGCGTATCCGCATATGCCTGAAGATTATTGAAAAATTCTGGCTGTTTCGATACCCAAGTTCGTCCTGGAAGCCCTTCATGGGGCGCAAATGTTTGGTGCTGTCTACGCTGTTGTAATTGTCTAAGGGGCAACTCATCCCGATGCCAAAAGGAACCATATTGAAGTGAGGTTCCGCTGTAGTTTGGAATCCATGCCTCTGCATAGCATAAATCAGTGAAGTCACAGACCATCTGTAATGCAATGCCCAGAGCCGACTGAAAATTGGAGGAGTCGCTGATAGCCTGCATCATTTTTTGAATGAATCGAACTTCTTCCTCCGCTTTTTGGCGCTCAGTAATCTCTGCCTGTAAATGTTCGTTGGCAGTTTTTAGTTCGGAAGTTCGTTCTTCTACCCTTAGTTCAAGATTTTCGTAAGCTCTTTTAAGTGCTTCTTCGGCAAGTTTACGCTCTGTTACGTCAATGATGTAGCTTCGGATTAGCTCACTTTCTGCAAAATAGTGGATGGACTGCTCAAATACTTTATGCCCAACCTTCACTTGGCGTACATGAAAGTCTTTTGTATTATTGTGTATACTCTCGATAATTCCATGAATAAGCGGGTGTTTTACGCCCTCTTCTCGAATATTAGAAAATTCTTGAACGGCGGCTGGATTAAGATAGATTATTTTCCCGAAAAGATTAACTTCAAGAATCGGATATAAAAAAAGTTCAGGATAGGAGGCTAGCCTGACTAAAGAAGCTTCATTAGAATCTTTTAGATCTCGACTAGATAACTTTGATGTGCTAAGAGTTTGAAATGGATTATGCATCGTCTGCAAAAATCCTGAAAGTTCATTGCTTTCACAGGAAACCAAAAACTCAATATCTGATGGATTGCTTGAAACATAATATCTTGCTTTTATTTCTTCTGCAAACACAATTTCATCACCGTAGATTAGATCGTGAGAGAAGCATTTTTCCCCATTTATCATCAGTCCGTTACGACTGCGATTACCTTGTAGGTTTCCATCAATAATACGAAAGAGATATCCATCAACCTCAGGATTGGTTGTTCGTAGCAATATTGCATGTTGCCGAGAAATTCGAGGACTGTAGAGTACGATTGTATTGCTAGGCTCTCTCCCAATAGAGCAAGTGGCCTCTTGCAGGGTAATCATTCGCTTACCCTGATCATCTTCAATGACTAATAAATGTTGAATATTTTGAGATTTATTGTCCGCCATGATTTATTGATAATTTCAAGTGAAAGTTCATTTTGACAGGTTTTAAAATGGTTAATAATTTGAATTAAAATATCTAGGCACAAAGTCTTTGATTATATTTGTAGATTTTAAATTATTTCTATAAAGCAATACAGCGGGTTTCAGTTATATAGGGGACACCCAGCTTGACTCAAATTATTTAGCAGAATTAACTTCATGATTAAGAATATGCCGAACTGTCCTTAATAACGCTGCAAACCGCTGTAATGATATTTAAGTCAATCAATGCACACACAATTTATTGCCGCAGCTTAATTTAAGGGTTCCCTCCGTTATGGCGATCTGATCATCTGGAGAGACTAACCCGCACAACATAAGACTCTAAAACAGCAAAAACTCTCTACTAGAGGGGGTTCGTAGACATCATGATTGATGCCCCATTGATGCCCCTAGTCTTTTCCTCAGTATTGTGGTGATGAAAATGCGCGATGGTTCATGAAATTGACAGCCGTCTCAACCCTAGATCGACTAAAATTGTAGGTTAATGCCTTGTCAGCACTTCACCCTAAAACTTCAATCCTTTCAGAACCTATGACCACCGAGATTGCCTTCGATAAACGCAAAGTTGACCATCCTCCCTACGAAATTCATACCCTGGGCGATCGCGTCCTGCGTCAAACGGCAAAGCGGATTGTCAAGGTGGATGCGGAAGTTCGTCAGGTTGTAGAGAATATGCTGAGGACGATGTACAGTGCCGATGGCATTGGTTTGGCTGCCCCTCAGGTGGCGATCGCCAAGCAAATCATTGTGGTAGACATTGAACCCGAAGACGCGGCAAACCCGCCCCTGATTTTAATCAACCCCGTCATCCGTAAAAAAAGCACAGATTTCACCGTTTCTCAAGAAGGGTGCCTTAGCATTCCTGAGGTATATCTCGATGTAAAGCGCCCTGAAATGATTGAGGTGGCGTTTAAAGATGAATTGGGTCGTCCCCAGGCAATTCGGGCGATCGGGCTGCTGTCTCGCGCCATCCAACACGAAATGGATCACCTCTCAGGGGTGCTTTTTGTAGATCGGGTTGAAAATGCGCTGTTACTCAACCAAGAATTATCGAAGCATGGGTTCTCTCAACAGGCCGTAAAACCCACCTAATGTTTAGGCTGATACACTAATTGAGCTGAGTGCAGGGCTAATTTAAAGAACTTATGGTCATACCCACAAAAAGCGGAATTTTACTCCTGTTTTCCTGCGTTGCTTTTATTGCGGTTGTTGGCTGCGTATTTGAGCTGTCTTCTGGTGAACCATCTTTAGGACAATGGCAGACGATCATCATTTTGGCGCTGAGTTTCCCCTTGGGGGTCTTTACCTTTATTGCAGCAGCGCGCGAAGCAAAGGCAAGTATGTAGACAGAGCTATTCAAGTTAGCTTTTTGCCGACTTGAATAACATGATTTCAGATGATGGAAATCATTGCCCTACGCTAATTTCAATCGCTAAAAGCTGTCCGGAGTATTGTCGGTCAGGAGGACTAGGTACGAGAGACAGACGGAGGGAGGGCTGCGGCCTGCTGCGGGGCATCTACCGCCTCAATAGGTGCTGGCTGAGCCATATCTGACGGCAAAAAGGCTCTAGCGGTGACAGCCACTAACGCCACTAGAAAAATCAAAAAGATAAATAGAGGCGCAATGTATTGCCGAAAAAATGCCATGGCGTTTTGATGAAAGGGGACACTCCCTATCCTATCGCTGTCTCTTGCCTGAGTAGGAGAATTGATCCGCTTTCAACACCCATTCGACGTTTACTGATGGGTGAGATGCCGAGTTTGCGCCCTGTTTAAGATGCCAATAGTATAAGGGCTTATTATGAATACATCGGTCGTTAGAAAGAATAATCTGGGCTATGAGTATTGAAATTGGCTTTCCTGCCCCACCTTTTACCCTCAATAATGCCCAAAGTGAGCCGATTAGTCTGTCTGATTTTTTGGGGCAGTGGGTCATTCTGTATTTTTACCCTAGAGACAATACGCCGGGCTGTATTAAAGAAGCCTGTGGATTTCGGGATCATCACGCAGCCTTTACTTCACAAAAGGTTCAGGTTTTAGGGGTAAGCGCAGATAATGAAGCCTCTCACCAAAAGTTTATCCGCAAGTTTGACCTCCCTTTTATGCTGCTGTGTGACCCGGAGGGCGCAGTGGCAAAAACCTACGAAAGCTACGGCCCTAAGAAATTTATGGGTAAATCCTACGAGGGTGTATTTCGGCAAACCTTTGTGATTGACCCGACCGGAAATATTGCCAAAATTTATCGCAAGGTTAAGGCTGAACCCCATGCCGAAGAACTTTTAGCAGACATCTCCGATTTAGTGGGCATTCAATAGCGGGCATCGAATGTAAATTTAATGGGCGCGGCGGAATGAATTTACCACAGTGGTCTTTTATTCAGTCTGCTTTACGGCTAATTTTTCGGCATCCAATCTGCGGGGTCGTGATGGTTCCGGTATTGGCAGATGGTCGCATTGTGCTGGTGCGTCGTCGAGATAACGGCTGCTGGAGCTTACCAGGCGGCATGATTGAATGGGGCGAAGACATCCCCACTACGATTGTGCGGGAGCTTCAGGAAGAAACGGGGCTACAGGTTACGCAAATTGGGCGATTGGTAGGAGTGTATTCTGCCCCAAAACGTGACCCTAGATTTCACTCTATCTGCACTACGGTAGAGGTCATGGTTGAGGGGTCGCTTTACATTAGTGACACGCAAGAAATTTGCGAGGTAAAGGCGTTTGAGCCAACCCAGATACCGATAGATGAGCTAGCCCATGACCACTGCCAACAGCTTACCCACTACTGGCAGGGCACAACCATTTTGGCTTAGCCGTAGCTTCTGAAGTGACCTTAGCGGAACTTCTGCGATAGATTCAGGTCACAGGAATATATATACAGATTCTGCTGTGAAGTCTGAGAACGAAGTTATTAATCGTTTATCCGTCGTCAAGTGCGTCGTGTAGCGAGTGTTTTAAGAAGGAGAATTATTTTTATGCTGAAACAGCATTTTCGGTCTAGCGTTGCAGCTTTAACAGCCCTTAGCCTTGGCACTGCAACGATTGTGCCCTTGATTGGGTTTGGGCGTCCGGCTGCCGCTGGGATTTTTGCTCAGCAAAACAGCGGTGCCCTCCAGCGCAATACTATTTCACAAAATACGTCAGGACGGATCCAAGAAGGCACCACTTTTGATGTTGTTCAGCCCGATGGCAAACGAATTGTTTTAACGCCAGACGAAACGGCTGCGGTGACTTTGGTGACGAGAGATGCCGTGCGATCGCAGGCAGGCACGGTTCTCATTCCCAGGGGGACCAGAATTGACGGTGAATTTAGACCTTCAGGGGATGGCACTCAGTTTGTGGCTCGCCGCATTATTTTTAGAGACGGCACAGAGCGCAATCTCAATGCCCGTAGCAATGTGGTGAACTACCGCAAAAAAATTCAGAAAGGCGTCAACAATGACGCAATCTGGCAGGGTGCTTTAGTGGGTGGTGGCGCGTCTGTGCTTATCTCTAGCGTTGTGACGAGACCCGGCGTTTTCAAAACCCTGGCTGGTGCTGGCGCTGGCGCGTTGGCAGGCTATCTTTTAGGGGGTCGCAAAAGAACTGAGGTGATTGTGGTAAGACCCGATGAGCCTTTATCGCTGACTCTGGAGTCAGACCTTATCCTCAGCGGCAGATATTAGCCGTAAAACGGGTTTCGGCTTCGTGTCCGACTGAGCGTTAGCCGAAGTCTCAACCCTCAATTCTTGTCGAGTGGGTGCTGGTTGAGCGACTTGTCCTGCGCTGGTCGGAGGAAGCCGAAACCAAACCCTATCCATACACTTTAATGTTGATTAAAATCTCACCTGCATCATTGGCAATCTGAATAGGCTGAAGGCGGAATCTCAATTACCATGAGAGCAGTAGCGTAGGTCAATGGAGGTTTCTCATGGTAATGACGGCAACGCAGCCCGCTCAGGCGAACAAACGGTTAACCACCCAAACCTTAGACTTTGCCCTAGACACTACAGTCATTCGATCGCTTGATTGGGATAGAGATCGCTTTGATATTGAATTTGGCCTCCAAAACGGCACCACCTACAACTCGTTTGTTATACGCGGCGAAAAAGCGGCGCTGGTTGATACCTCCCACGAAAAATTTCGTCCGCTTTACCTAGATGCCCTGACGGGCGTGATTGACCCCGCCAAGCTCGATTATCTGGTTGTAAGCCACACCGAACCAGATCACAGCGGGTTGGTGGCAGATATTTTGAAATTAGCGCCACACGTTGTTATTGTGGCCTCCAAGGTTGCTATTCAGTTTTTAGAAGACTTAGTGCATCAGCCGTTTGAACGGATTGTGGTTAAAAATGCCGATAAGTTAGACCTTGGTAACGGTCACGTTTTGGAGTTTGTGATGGCTCCTAACCTGCACTGGCCGGACACCATTTTTACCTACGATGCCAAAACCAGCATTCTCTACACCTGCGATGCCTTTGGGCTGCACTATTGCTCTGAAGATACCTTTGATACCGATCTCAACGCCATTACGCCAGACTTCCGGTTTTACTATGAGTGTCTGATGGCTCCCAATGCGCGGTCTGTGCTTTCTGCGATGAAGCGGATGGATGAACTGCCTGGGGTGGAGCTGATTGCAACGGGGCATGGCCCACTGCTGTCTCACCATGTTAAGGTGCTGACCCAAAACTATCGAGAGTGGAGTCAGGCCAAGGCCAAGGCTGAAGCAACGGTGGCTGTATTTTATGTGTCTGACTATGGCTATAGCGATCGCCTCTCTCAGTCCATTGCTCGAGGCATCACCAAAACTGAAGTCGCGGTGGAGATGATGGATCTTAAATCTGCTGAACCACAGGAAGTAGGCGAACTTGCCAGCCGCGCCCAGGGTTTAGTGCTGTGCGCCCCGCCGAGTTCTGGCGCAGTGGGCACCGTGGCAAAGGCGGCGTTAGGGACGCTCTTGGCAGCGGTAAAAGCCAAGCAAACCATTGGTCTGTTTGAAGCCTATGGTGGGGATGATGAGCCGATCGATCCGCTCATTAATCAGTTCCGTGATTTGGGTTTAACTTTAGGGTTTGAGCCAATCCGCATTAAAGCAACGCCCACGGATATGACCTATCAGCTTTGTGAAGAGGCCGGGACGGACTTGGGGCAGCTATTGATTCGCGACCGCAAAATTAAGGCGAAAAAGGCAATTAACAGCGACTTAGAAAAGGCGTTGGGGCGGCTTTCGGGTGGGCTGTACATCATTACGGCAAAGAAGGGCGACGTGACTGGGGCGATGTTAGCCTCTTGGGTGACTCAGGCGAGTTTTGAGCCATTAGGGTTTACGGTGGCGGTGGCGAAAGATCGGGCGATTGAGTCTTTGATGCAGGTGGGCGATCGCTTTGTTCTCAATACCCTAGAAGAAGGCAAGCACCTGCCGCTCATGAAACACTTTCTGAAGCGCTTTCCCCCAGGGGCAGATCGGTTTGCGGGTATTAAAACTCAGGTGGCGAGTAACGGCAGCCCCATTTTGACCGAGGCATTGGCCTATATGGAGTGTGAGGTGGTCAGCCGCATGGAGTGTAGCGATCACTGGCTGGTCTATAGCCAGGTAACGGCTGGGCGTGTGTCTAACCCTGAAGGGCTAACGGCGGTGCATCATCGCAAGGTCGGCAATTACTATTAGGGCTGCTCATTGCTGGGGTCACAAAACAACTAGACCCCAGCAATGGCAAGGGCAACCTGAGCTAACTCACGATTAAAACAAAAGCTGGTGACAAGACTCGAACTTGCGACCGGCTGATTACAAATCAGCTGCTCTACCAACTGAGCTACACCAGCAAATCAAATTCAATTATACACAAGGGTTTGGGCAAAACAAAGCCAAGAAAGCGAAGTACACAGCTTTTTATTAAATTAATGCCACTTTGTGAGCCAATCCAGCATCTGCTGAGGCAAAGGCTGACGCTCACGATTCTCTAGATTAATGCAGACATGACGGGTCAACGCCTTGCTGATTAGACGATCGCGATCGCCCTTTTCATAAATCTCATAGCGAATTTCAAACCCGTGCGCAGACGTTAACACAGGCGTTAGCAAAATCTCATGGCGATCGCCACAAAATGCCGGATGACGATAATCGGCCTCGGCATGGACAATCGGAAATGCGATCGCGCTACTGCGACTAAAAAACTGACGCACCTCAACGCCTGCGGCAATGAGAGATTCTTCATAGGCTTCGTGACACATTGCCAAAGTGTTTGCAAAGTACACCACCCCTGCGGCATCCGTATCTTGAAATCGAACTGTGCGTTGATAGACAAAAGGCATATTGACTTTATATGAAAGGTTTGTTAAGTTTAGTTACATAAGTTAATAAAAAGATATTAAACTGCTCCTGCAAGGAACATTTTTAACATCTGTCTAACACCCTACTACTCTCCTAGTGGGGTTGTTTTTTGGAATGGTGACGGCACAATCGGCTCGACATGATGGAAGTAGGTACGGTCAAAATAGCGATCGCCATTGGGTTCTCTGCGCACCACGTCAATAAAGCGATGGTCAAACAAGATCTTTTCTGCGCCGTAAGCATAACGAGTGGTTACGGTATAGGCGACGGTTTCATCTAAGCCACTCAGCGACACAATCATCTGCACATGGTCACGGACTAAATCTTCAGCAGTGCAGCCATAGAGGGGGTGAGTCGGCGTGATGGGTGAGTAGGCCGTCCAAGAGATCGAGAAGCCGGGACTGCGATCGCGCAGGAGGTCAAGGGTATGTATACGATAAATTTGTTCTCCTTCTGCCGTCATTTCATTGCGAAATAGATAGACTCGCAGCTGCGCTTCTAAAATTTGGTTACGGCGCTGGTTTGCCATGCGAAACATGAGCGTTGGCACGCCATTCATGGGCGCAATGACGGCATACTGACTAAACATGATGCGTGCTGAGGGTTTAGAGAACCGCGCGAAAGACAGCCCCGTGACCACGGCAATGACCAACAGGCTGGTAATGGCCTCTAAAGTGACCATCACATTGGCATAGGGTGTCTTAGGCGAAATCACGCCGTAGCCAATGGAGCCAAGGGTCTGGACACTAAAAAAGAACGCATCTTCAAAAGAGCCAGGGCGAGCGCCCGTGAGGCAGTCGCCGCCCAGTAGGTAAAGTACTGCAAATATGGCATTCAGCGCCAGGTACGCCACCGAAACAATGGCAATAAAGCCCCACCAAGGCACCGTCAACATCAGGTGGTAGGGGTCGCGCCAGTGAGCGTACCAAGTGTCTAGTCCTTCGACCTGAAACTTACCGTCCTCCTGTCGCGCAATCCGAACGGGAAGCTGACTCCGACCAGAAAGCTGTTTTGCTTTTTGCTTCAGCCGAGATCTCATGGGTTCTAAACGCGCAAGAATGCCGCTAGTTTACCCTATTGCTAAAGGACGAATCTGCTGGCGCTTTAGCAAACGCAAACGCTGCTGAAGGTACTCAATATCGGGGATGCGTTTGCCATAGCGCCAAGCCATATAGGCCTCAGAAAGTTCGGCAACCAGCTCGGCTTTGTCGGCAGGGTAGGTTAAGCGCACCTGCTGCACGTACTCTAAGGGCGTTTCTGTTGGGTGTTTCTGTAGACCCTGCACGGCTAAAAACCGCAGCATCTGCTGATACAACCGAGCCATTGGCGGCAGCCGCCGCAGTTGGTAAAAGTTCTGCGCAGACCTGCCTAAGTGCCACAGCCCCCATGCTCCGATGCCAAAACCAAAGCTCAGCAAACACAGCTTAATGATGCCCAACCACCCTTCAGAAAACAGACCCAGCAGTTTACCTATAGCCTTGCCTAGGAATGCGATCGCCCCACTCATCCATGCCGCCACAGGGGAGGGGAGCCATCCTGCCACCCAGTTCCAAAACTGACGCAGCACAGAGAAAGTTTGGTCTACTTCCACCGAAGGTGGGTAGAGATCGTGACCAGGAATGGCATCAAAAGCAAACCAGCCGTGCCCTGGAAAGTAGACCTCGCTGAGAGCATAGGCATCGGTGTTTTTGACCACGTATAGCCCCGTAAAGGGGTTAAATTCCCCTGGGGCAAAGCCTGTGGCTAATCGCGCCGGAATGCCAATGGAGCGCAGCATGACGGTCAACGCCGAGGCGAAATGGTCGGGGTAGCCCCCTTTCCAGTTGCTCAGAAAGGCGGTCACTAAGTCTTGATCGGCTTCAAGAGTGGGTAGATTCGCCTGAAGGGTGTAGCGCTGCTTGAGTGCTTGGGTGAGATAGAGTGCCTTTTCGTAGGGGGTTGTAAGCGATCGCCCAGACTTGGCTAAGATCTGCTGGGTAACTTGCCTCACTTGAGGGGCGATCGCCGCTGGAATTTGCAAATAGTTCGCTTGAATAGACTTGGGATACTTTGTGCGCGTGCGGTTGAGACGGCTGCGATCTCGGTAGGGCACATCCGACACCACAGAATAGGTTAAGCCTTCTTCGAGAGGCCCTGGCGATCGCATTCCGCCTTCTGCATCGACTGCAATCTCTTGGGTGGGGAAATACACTTCACGGGCTTGAGAAAGAGACGGCAGTAGGTTGGGGAATTCAGCCAGAATTGAGAAGGTTTGCACCACCTCTTTGGTTTGGGATTGAGGCTGCTGAGAGGGCATGATGAAACGGTAAGACCACGGCGAACGCCGCACGATGTTGGCATCTTTGTTGCGCGAGACTTTCCAGCCTTGGCCTGTATAGCGATCAAAGGCCATCACGCGCCAAAACCCTTCAGACTGCGACCTTACTCGCATGACAACCTCTGGCTTGAGGCTACCCCGCAGATTTTGGTTCATTTCTTCATTGAAGCCAGCGTAAAATTTAGCGCTAAAGCCTTGGCCTTCACCAGAACTCATGGTGTCGCCCCCCGTTGCTCCTGCCTTGCCCCCTTTGCCTGTTCTGACATAGCCCGGATTGAAGACTTGAGCGGGGTCAAATTTCCCCTTGGGCATGGCAACTTCACCACTTACAGGCAAAGTGCGGAATTGATACCCTGGCAGGCGTGGCGTAATGGCAAAAATTAAAAGCCCTAAGCCTAAAATGGTTCCGAACAGCAGCGCAAGGCGGCGGGGCGGCAGTACCGCAAACTGCTGAATACGAATGGTGCCAAGCCCCAAACGAGAGCGATAGTCGAGGAGGAGGACGGGGAGGGCGATCGCCACAAACAGCACCAAAAACCCACCAAAGGCCATGGTTTCACTGATGGTTGCCGCCACGCCAATCAAAATTAGCCCAATGACCACGGAGTAGCCTAAATCTTTACGGCGCGGGAGGTCAAAGGTATGTAGGACCTGAAGCTGAATCAGCAAATCAGCTAACAGCAGCCGCGAGTCACCTGCGTTGCCCAAGAGGCGAGACAGCATAACGCCTAGCATCACCAGCATGCCAATGGCAATGCCAAACTTTGCCACAAGATTGCGGCGACGGCGGCTATACCAGCTCCAGGTTGCTCCCACAATACTGAGGGGAATCGCCCAGAGGCTATTGGTATTAGAAGCCGCTACGTCAGTTGCTGCAATGCCTACGCTTACCAGCGCCTGTACCGCAATTCTCAACCACAACGAGTCTTCAATGGCAGAGGAGGGCGATCGCGGCTTTGTACCCAGAGGTCGCGGATTTTTGCGCTGGATCCATTGCTGGAAAGAATGTTGAAGGGAAAAAGCCTTCATAGGTCACGAAACCTTTTGCCCTAAGGGTTTGATTTAGTTTACCCGCCTCAAGCAAACCATCTTCCAGCGCCTGAAGACTGTTTCGCCCCATGCCAGAGCGCGGCAGTTTCGGGAAGAACTGCGCCTTCGCTAGAATTTAGTGGAAACGAGCTGTGAAGGTTTTATTAGAATTTCTGGCTTAAAGGCAAAAATTTGTAACAATGTAACAGAGCGTTAGCCGTCGTGGCTCACAAAATAGCATCTCAACTTTAAAACTGGCTTTAGCCCATCATGTTAGAAGGTTCCATTCTCCAAAAGCTTGCCGCAGCGCATGACCCAAAGCTTTCACCTCAGCGCCCACTGAGCTTAGGCGTTTATTACAAAAATACGCTGGTGTCTCTGTGCCACGCTCTAGAAGACTGCATTCTAGAGTGCGACACCCCGCCCCTGGTCATCACAGCCTTTCAGCGCGGTAAATGGTACCTACAAGAAGCTGATCGCTATGCCGAACTTGCCGACAAAGCCTGTCAGGTGGTTATTATGGCCTCTGACGATGCGGGGTTTGCTGAGCATCCCACCAGCCAAAAGCCGATGGTAGATATTGTCGCGCTCAAAGAAACCGATCCGGTGGCTGAGGAATGGCATCTCATTATTTTGGGACCAACCTATGCAGCGATGGTGCTGTGCCAAGAACTCTCAGCAGCAGATTACGGTACATCTGGTGTGCCCAAAGAGGATTTGGCTCGAAAGTTCTATGGTTTTTGGACTTTTGAGGCGAATTTAGTCCAGGAAGTAGTGGAGTTGGCGATCGCCCACGTTGGCACCTACAACCCGTCTTTACAAACCAAACTCAACCAGCACCTGAAAAGCATTCTGGCTGAACGCGCAACGTTGCCCCCTCAACCCCTCGAAAACGTGGTGTCAACGGTCGTGTCGTACCTTCAAAAAGGGCAGGCAGATTTGGGCGTTAACCGCGATGATGCGCTCTTAGACGACAACCTGCTTACTAACGAGCTTCAGGCCTTTTTGCGGATGGCTCAGATTATTGACGATCTCGATCCTGACAATCCCAAAGCCCCCGCTGAGGTTGCGGCCTTAGCCGAAATGATGGGTCAGCTTTTAGACCTTCCAGGATGGCAGCTTAAGCGACTACGGTTGGCTGGTATTCTCCATCGCTTAGGCCCGATGCAGGGTGCCGAAAGTCTCTTTTCGCCCTCTAAGCCTGTCCAAAGTGAGTATCCGGCCTGCCCCCTCACCTGCGCCTTAGAGCCAGGTGCCCAGGCATTGCGAACCATGCCGCGATTAAGAGCCGTCGCCCAAATTATGACCCATCAAACCGAATGGTGGAACGGCAAAGGTGGCCCTGCGGGGCTAGCGGCGGATGATATCCCTCTAGAGGCTCGTATTTTGGCGCTGGCGGCGCACTTTCAGCAGTTGGTTGGCGCACTAAGCGCACCGCAAAGTGCAGAGGCAAAAGCCGCGTGGTTTACGCGGCTGCAAACAGCACTGGCGAATTGTCAGCTATACTCTGGCGATCGCTGGGATCCGAAACTGGTAGATTTGCTCACTCTGCTAGTGTCAGGTCTGCATCAGGGGATGGCGTTGTCTATTCAGTCGCCCAAATTTACCAATGGTTTGTGGCTTTTAGACGCCCTGCCGACTGAAAACGATCCATCGCCGCAGCAAATTGCAATGGAGGTGGGTTATGGATATTGAATCCATTCGCAACGGGAAACTCAAGGCATTAGCCGGAACCAATCTTGAGGATGAAGATTTAGCGGGAGTAAATCTGGCGGGGGTAAACCTAGCGGGCGCTAAACTTGTGGGCACCAATTTCAAAGGTGCCAATTTAGAGCGCGCCTACCTAGAAGGTGCAAACCTCATGGGCGCAAACCTTAGTGGAGCCGATTTACGGGCAAACCTCTGGGGTGCCAACCTAATGCAGGCCAACTTAGTCCAGACAGACCTGCGCGGAGCCAGCCTACGCGGTGCCAATTTGATGGGTGCAAACCCACATCAGGCCAATTTTGCGGGGGCTTCTTTGTGTGGTGCAAACCTTATGAGCGTTAACCTGCAAGGGGTTGATTTAAGACAGGCTGACCTCCGTGGCGCAAATTTGAGCAACACCAATTTAAAAGGTGCAGATTTAAGAACCGCCAACCTTCAAGGAGCTTTACTCACTGAAGCAAATTTAGAAGAAGCCGATCTGCGTGGCGCAAATTTAGCTGGCGCAACATTGATTCGTGCCAATTTACTGTGTGCGGAGCTAGAGGGGGCAAACCTCAACGGTGCTGACCTGACAGATGCATGTGTAGTGGGGACAAGTTTTACTAAGGAAGGAAAATAAATAGCATCCAGGTGTGTGGATGCAAGGTGATTTCTGCAAAACAACTTACCGCTGGCTTCGGCTCCGCTCAGCCAGCTAGAGACCAGAGATTGTGCCCTGAGCGGAGTCGAAGGGTACAATCTCGGCGGTACAAACTTTTCTGGAAATCGCCTAAGGATTAAATTCAGGCACCTTTACCTATTCATGTCAAAAATGACAGCGTGCTGGCTACCGATCAAAATAGCCAAACGCTAGACAAGGTAAACTGTACAGTAGATTTATCCCTCACGCCTTGCGGTCTGCGGCGCGGTTCATGTTGATGCCTGCCAGTTCAGAATTTATTACGCTCTGCCGTACCCAGGTTGCCCTGCTCATCGACGGCTTTGGGGCATCCTTGAGCGCTATTTATTTAACCGAAGACCCGACCGCTGAGAGTGAGACGGCGCTAGTGCCGCTGGTCATATTCCCTGAAACAAATAGTCAATGGCCTGAGTCTGTTGCCTTTGCGTTACCCAGTATTAAAGATAATCCATCGACTATTTCTCAACAGCGCCCTTCGCTACGCACCATTGGCGCTGCCCCAATTCAAAGGCTTGCGAGTGAAAACCGTTTTGTAGATTCCGCAAGTCAACTGGCACGCACGGCAGAACTAGAACCCACACGTTTAGTCTTACCCTTGGTGCATGAAGACATTATGTGGGGGCTGCTGGTGGTGGCACGAGAACAGCGCCGCTGGCAAGCGCGAGAGCAGGCGCAGCTAGAGCAAATTGCCCACACACTGGCGATCGCCTGTGTACTCGACCAGCGATCGCAGTGGTTGGCGCAGGGGCACGAACAGCGGCGACTGGTGCAATCTGAGCAGCACACGACCCTTTCTACACTGCTGCATCAGTTTCGCAATCCTCTCACAACAATCCGAACCTTGGGCAAGCTTTTGCTCAAGCGCCTGAAACCAGAAGACAATAACCGCAGCCTAGTTGAAAGCATGGTGGGTGAGAGCAGTCACCTAGAAAGCCTACTGCGTCAGTTTGATGATGCTATTGACCTAGGTGATGCTGCTTTAGAGTCAGATTTTGAGTCTGACGAGATTGCGATTTCTCCGTCCCCTGCCCTCTTGCCTGGAACCAACTGGCTGACCGGTGGCGCACTGACGCTTCAGCCCTGCTGGTTAGAAGACATTTTGCAGCCGTTACTAGATGCGATCGCCGGACGACTTGATGAGCGAGACATGCACCTCCATGCTTCTATTGCTGAAGATTTACGGCCTGTTAATGCCGATGCCGATGCCCTTAGAGAAGTATTTGGTAATCTTTTAGACAATGCGCTGAAATACTCTCCCAATGGTGCCGAGATTTGGGTGAGCTTAGAACAAGACACCACCTTAGCCTCACAACGGGTTTTGATCAGTGACTCCGGCTGTGGCATCCCAGCTCAAGATTTAGAGCGGGTTTTTGAGCGCAGCTATCGGGGGGTGCAGGCAAAC
>JAGVDA010000490.1 GCA_020058975.1 Thermosynechococcus sp. WC_1
ATTGTTTCTCCAGGGTGCTCCGCTAAAATTTGCAACGTTTGCCGTAATCGTTTCCCATGACGAAAATCTTGGAACGGATGGCTTGTGATTTCTTAGCTGGCCCAATCTTGCATGATGTTTAATACCCAGGTTGCTCAACAACTTACACTAAATCTCTCACAACTGACGCTGTAAAGCTAATCCCTGGGACACTTCTACGGACTTGTGCGTAATGGATAGAATTTGGGGCAGGGGTGAGAGTTTTGATAGATTCAAAAAAATTGGATTGAGGGCTGAGCGAAGTCGAAGTCCGTTTGAGGGAGGTGTTGATTTGAATCACAACTTTTACATTCTTTTTAATTTATGTGGGATGTAGTTATTGTCGGAGCTGGAATGACGGGGTTAGCTTGTGCGCTGGCTCTTCAGAATGCTGGATATCGCGTTGTTGTGGTTGAAAAATCTCGTGGTGTTGGAGGGCGTGTGGCGACTCGCCATCTTCCATTAAGTTTGGTAGATCATGGTGCGCCAACTGTAGAGCGCGCGCTTTATGATGAATCGCCTTATGGAGCTTATATTGCCGCTTTAGTTGAGCAGGGGATTGTTCAGCCTTGGTCAGGGAATCAAATTTATGACGCTTACTTGAGCCAAGGTCGGTGGTCTTTAGCGCTTATGCAGTCTTCAGGCGCTGCTCAGTATTACGCAGCGTCAGAGGGGATAACGGCGATCGCCAAGGAACTCGCCCAATCCCTACCCATCGAATTGACCCAGCGCGTTACTGGCCTTCATCTCGACAGCAATATCTGGCAAATTACAACAGAAGACAAGGCTTTTCAGGCGAAAGCGGTTGTTGTTGCAATTCCGGCACCTCAAGCACTAGATCTTTGTATTCCTTTGGTTCAAGATGGGCTGTCTGCGGCGGTGATATCGGTACTTCAAAACGTGCAGTTTGATCCCTGCATTACGGCGATCGCAGGCTATGCTCCCTCAGTACCGTGGCAAAACCTTCCATGGGCAGAGTTGCGGTGCCATAATGATCCGATTATTGCTAGAGTGATTTGCGATCGCCGCAAACGAGAAATGCCCACTGGCCCCTGTTTCGCTATTCACAGCACCCCAGTTTTTGTAATGGAGCATTTTGAGGCGGCAGATCTTTCGGCGGTGGGTCAGCAAATGCTTGATCATATTGCTCAAGTTTATGCACCTTGGTTTGCACAGCCGGAGCTAGTGCAGGTGCATCGCTGGCGGTATGCGATCGCAACTAACGGGTATCCAGGACATCCATTATCGGCACAGCTCAGTCAGCCCCTGTGGATTTGCGGCGAATGGTGTGTGGGATCAACTATTCAGAATGCCTTTGAGGTGGGCTTAGAGGTAGCACAGCAGCTAAAGCAGCAGCTTCTTGACTGCTCACGATAGAAAGCCGTTACCAGTCAAAAAAATTCCCCTTAGATCGAGGAGACTTGCTCAAAACGCTTTGAGTCAGCTCCTGCCAGGATAGGATAAACATTAGGACAAGGATGTTTCATCCAGATCAGTTCAGCTCGATTTTGTAATTATTCATTGATGGATCGTCGTTCTTTTCTACTTAGCCTTGGCACTGTTGCGCTTAGTCAGGGCTTAATGGGGTGCCGTCGAAATGCGTCATCGCTACAGGTAAGCCTTTTAGCACGGAGCCTGCCGCCCCAACTCGTATCACGCTTTCGCTCTACCGTTAAGTCCGAAGCAGATTTGAAGCTGTTGTTAGTTTCAAGTGCCGAGCAGTTGTTCTTAGACCTTCAAAAAGGCTCAGATCCTAAAACAGCAGAATCTGCCCGACAGCCCAATCTGTTTGAGTCAATCAGCAACAGTATTTTAGGCTCTCCTTCAAAATCCTATCCCCTCACCAGTCTGGGAGACTACTGGCTACAAGCGGCGATCGCCCAAGACTTAATTCGCCCGTGGGCAACCGATCAAATCACAGGATGGAATACCCTAGATCCGCAGTGGCAGAAAATGGTACGGCGCGATCGCCAAGGTCAGCTATCTGCCCAGGGAGAGATTTGGGGTGCCCCTTACCGCTGGGGTGCCACTGTTATTGCCTATCGCAAAGATAAATTCCGAGATCTGGGCTGGACACCGACAGACTGGGCTGATTTGTGGCGACCGGAACTCAAAAATAAAATTAGCCTGCTCGATCAGCCCCGTGAAGTGATTGGCCTCACCCTTAAAAAGCTCAATCATTCCTACAATACTCAAAACTTAGCGGCGATTCCATCCCTCGCATCTGAACTCAAAGCGCTGCATCAACAGGCTAAATTTTATAGCTCTAGTCACTACCTTCAGCCTTTGCTGCTCAAAGATACATGGGCTGCGGTGGGCTGGTCTACAGATGTATTGCCCGTCTTAAATGATGAAGCCGAGATTGGATTTGTCATCCCGCAGTCAGGGACTGCGTTGTGGAGCGATGTTTGGGTTTGGCCTAAAGTCGGCTCTAGCGACACAAAGCTGCTGAAGCAATGGGCTGAATTTTGGTGGCAGCCTGACGTTGCCAAGGCGCTTTCTCAATTTACCGATGCCGTGTCTTCTGTCCGTCAAGAAAGCTTGCCCCCAGGGGCTACGGCACAGTTTCTCACCAGCCAAAGCTGGTTTAGTAAAAGTGAGCCGTTAGAGCCAATGGCTGAGTCAACAACCCAGCAATATCAGTCTTTATGGCAGCAAATGCGAGCTTAGACGCCAGCTAGAAAAACTCAGAGCCGTAGACAGGGCTAATCCATACGCTACAGGGAGCCTTGATGGGCGGTGATGCCAATGGCGCTAAGCGCTGCTCCCAAGGATTGAGGGGGGCAGGCTTTACTCGATTCGGAAATTCGCAGGTATAGGCACCTAAGAGATAATTCTGTCGATCTAAAACCAGTAGGTGATATCCTGCCGCGCTGCTGGTTGCTCCAAACCGTTTCAAAAATGCGTAGCGCTCTAAATAGGTATAGCGACTCCATAAATCGGGGCGAACGATTGCTCTTACCTGGCTGCTGCGCGCTTCAGGACGGCGGTAAGCAAACCAGTTTTGCACCATTTTGTCGCCAAACTGCTGATTCGCCCACCACAGACCTGGAACGGTGAGGCTTTTGTCTGAAGGGCTATCTGCCTTGACTTGAGGCTTTTGTACGGGGGTTTGTAGTAGCTGCTCAACCTGAGCAGGCGCTCGCAGCCCAAAATCTGCTGGGAGCGCATCGCCTGGGGCGGCAAACAATCCCAGCGCTATCCCTGTACTCAGAATACTGACACTGAGGGATGGATAGATGCTAGGTCGAGAAGATAAGGCTAAACCCATGATGCTCTGGCCTTTGCAGAAACCGAGTTGGCTAAGTCAACATGACGACGTTTAAGGACGAAGGTTGCAAACCGTCTGCCATTGCCCAGCCGTCACGGGCTGTACAGAGAGTCGGCATCCTTTCTGTAACAGCATCATATCTTCTAGCTCTGGCGATCGCAGCGCCTTCAACTCATCCAGGGTAATGGGCGGGTCAAAGGCCGACTCAAACTGCACATCCACCATCATCCAGCGGGGGGCTTCTGGATTACTTTTAGAATCGTAGTAGGGGCTAGACGGGTCAAAGGCAAACAAATCTGGATAGGCTTCGCGTGCGATGGTGGCAATGCCCATGATGGACTGCGGCTTGATATTGCTGTGGTAAAACAAAATGCGATCGCCGATTTTCATCTCATCGCGCATAAAGTTGCGTGCCTGATAGTTACGCACCCCTTCCCAAGGTGTGGTTTGCCCAGGCATCTTCTGGAGGTCATCCCAAGAGAATACGTTGGGTTCGGTTTTCATGAGCCAGTATTTCATAGGGTTTGGCGCATCCTAAAAATCAGCACTTAAGGGCGCGCGTGGAAACGGAATGACATCACGAATGTTTGCCATTCCGGTCATAAACTGCACCAGCCGCTCAAACCCAAGCCCAAAGCCTGCATGGGGCACTGTGCCATAGCGGCGCAAATCAAGATACCAGCTATAGTCTTCGGGGCTAATGTGCATGACAGCCATACGGCGCTCTAGTACGTCTAAACGCTCTTCGCGCTGGGAGCCGCCGATAATTTCGCCAATATTGGGGGCTAAAATATCCATCGCGGCAACGGTTCGCTCATCTTCGTTGAGGCGCATATAAAATGCCTTAATCCCAACGGGGTAGTCTGTGACGATAACCGGACGCTTAAAAAGTTCTTCGGCAAGGTAGCGCTCATGCTCTGACTGGAGGTCTAGCCCCCACTCGACGGGGTACTCAAAGGTGCGGGTTGCCTTTTCGAGCTGGGCGATCGCCTCCGTATAGGTAATGCGCGCAAATTCTGAGTGGATGATAGTTTCGGCAGTGGCGATCGCAGAGGGGTTAATGCGCTCATTAAAAAACGCCATATCTTCGGGGCACTGTTCTAAAACAGACTTAAAGATGTGCTTCAAAAAGGCTTCGGCTAAATCCATATCGCCCTTCAGGTCACAAAACGCCATTTCTGGCTCCACCATCCAAAACTCGGCAAGGTGACGAGATGTATTGGAGTTCTCGGCGCGAAAGGTGGGGCCAAAGGTGTAGACATCGCTGAAGGCCATCGCCATAATTTCAGCCTCAAGCTGTCCACTGACGGTGAGGTAGGTGGGCTTGCCAAAAAAGTCTTGGCTAAAGTCTACACTTTGGTCTGCCGCTGTAGGAACCTGGCTAAGGTTAAAGTTAGTGACCGCAAACTGCTCTCCGGCTCCCTCACAGTCCCCTGTGGTGATGATGGGCGTATGCACCCACATAAAGCCCCGAGACTGGAAAAAGTCGTGAATTGCGGCTGAGCAGGCATTGCGAACCCGGAAGACAGCGCCCATTGTATTGGTGCGCGATCGCAGGTGTCCGATGGTTCGCAAAAACTCAAAGGAGTGGCGCTTTTTTTGGAGGGGGTAGGTTTCTGGATCGGCAGTCCCCCATACTTTTATAGTCTGTGCCTGTAACTCTACCCGCTGGTTTTTCCCCTGAGAGGCGACCAAAACTCCTTCTACCGTGATGGATGCGCCTGTGGAGAGCGATCGCAGTAAATCTTCATAGTCTGGCAAGGTCGATTCCATTACCACCTGTAGCCCCTGAAGGGATGACCCATCATTTACCTCAAGAAAGGCAAAACCCTTCAGCTCTCGCTTGGTTCGTACCCATCCAGAGAGGGTAACTGCATCTTCAGGTTCTCCGTGGCGCAAAAGGTCAATAATTCGTCGGTTCGTCATGAATTGTTTGGTTACTGGGTAGGGTCAGCATGTCTTTAGTTTAATGTGCCAAGACTGTTCAGCCTATAGACTCAATCAATTCCAGCGACAGGCTAAACCCATATCGGCAGTCCAGCATTGGCAGATTCAGCAAATTGCTTGGGTGAGTGCAACGGGTTCTGTCACAATTGAGACCGTAGAACCTTCGACTAAGGCTGCTTCATGCTAACGGTTGCTTTGCCCAAGGGCGCATTACTCAAAGAC
>JAGVDA010000196.1 GCA_020058975.1 Thermosynechococcus sp. WC_1
AAATGAGCGATCGCCGGAGGAATGGCGCAACAAATATCTTCAGTCTCCTTACTACCAAAAATATATCGTCAGCCGCCAGCAGTCCCTGAACGTTAAAGGTGACGGTCTTAAAGATAAAAAACGCCAGCGCAAAGTAGAGTCTGGGGCAAAGGTGAAGCACACCTCCGGCTGGCGACAGTTTGTGATTTTATCTCAGCGAAATCTCGCAATTTTATCGCGCGATCGCATTAGCTTGACGCTGATGCTGGCAGTAGCGCCGATGCTGGGGCTATTGGATAAAGTGGCATGGCCGAGTACCCTCCTCGACATTAATAAGGGCAACCCCAGCCTAACCATTTCGATGTTGTTTACCTCCGTTTTGCTCACGCTCATGGTGGGCAGCGTCTCAATGATGCGTGAAATTGTCAAAGAGATGGATATTTATAAACGAGAGCGAATGATTGGTCTTCAAATTGCCCCTTACGTCTTTTCTAAAGTCTGGGTTGCGGTAATTTTGTCAATCTATCAAGGCATCATTTTTGTCTTGTTCAAAAACCTCGCCATCGATCTACCGCATACCCCAGCCTTTATCGGTGGAATGTTTCTCACCCTCACGTTAGCGACCCTCAGCGGCATGATGATGGGTCTACTGGGTTCAGCAATTTCGCCAAATCAAAGCGTTGCGCCAATGCTGGTACTGATGCTTCTGATTCCTCAGATCTTGTTTGGCGGCGGTGTCCTGCCCATCCAAACCTTTGGGCCACCCGGAATTTTCTTGAACAATACATCTCTAACCAAATGGCCCTTTGAAGCCCTTGTAACCTTGACAGCCTTTGGGAGAGACGTTGCTAGAGATACCGGAAAAGATCCAGACCAGAAAAGCTGTTGGGCTTTAGAAACCAAAAAAGAACGGGATGCTCTGACCAAAGAGGATAAAAAAGACTGCAACTGCATGGGAACGAATGTATTTAAGCAGTGTAATTTTGCCGGAGTAAGAGCATTTAAGAATGCTGCGATTGACGAACCAGAACCAAAACAGCCTGTCCAGCCAACGCTCCCTGAAAATGCCACCGCTGAAGAGCAGATTGCTTACAAGCAAGATATAGAAAAATACCCAGACGATAGCAAAAAATGGAGTAAGGTCTATACGGATTGGAGTGTAAACAATAGCAGAGCGATTAGCGAAGCCGAAGGCAATATTAATGGAATCAGAGAGAAATTTGGGCAAGCTTTTGATGTCAATATCACGACTCATTTACTGATCTTCAGTTCGTTTATTGGAATCATGTTACTCATGATGATTGCGGCGCAGAAAGTTAAAGATTATCTGTAGGGCGTCATCCCATTAAAATGATTATGTTTGTAGAAAGGAACGCAATTCAGCATGACCCTTAAAATTCCTGTGATTGTCAACGGAGCGGCTGGCAAAATGGGTCGTGAGGTCATTAAGGCCGTCGCCCAAGCCGATGATTTGATTTTATTTGGTGCAATCGACCGTAACCCCACACTCCAAGGTCAAGATATTGGTGAGGTTTGCGGCATGGAGCCACTGGAGATTCCAATCCTCAGTGACTTAGAATCTGTTTTGGTCGCAGCATCTCAAGAAAAGCAGTTGGGCGTAATGGTGGATTTTACCCACCCCAATGCCGTGTACGAAAACGTTCGGGCGGCGATCGCCTACGGAATCCGCCCTGTGGTGGGCACCACAGGACTCAGTACCGCACAGCTCAGTACCTTAAGCGCCTTTGCAGATAAAGCCAGTACAGGCTGTTTGGTGATTCCTAACTTTTCGATTGGAATGGTGTTATTGCAGCAGGCTGCGATCGCCGCCTCCCAGTATTTTGACCATGTCGAAATTATTGAGCTGCACCACAACCAAAAAGCCGATGCCCCTAGCGGTACAGCTATTCAAACCGCCCAAATGTTGGCAGAGCTAGGCAAAACCTATAACCCTGCAATGGTCGAAGAAAAAGAGCATATCGCAGGCGCAAGGGGGAGCCTCGCCGACGAAGGCATTCGGATCCACAGTATTCGGCTACCGGGTCTAATTGCCCATCAAGAAGTGTTGTTTGGTGCCCCAGGGCAACTCTATACGCTGCGTCATGACACTAGCGATCGCGCCTGCTACATGGCAGGGGTATTGCTATCTATTCGTAAAGTGACTCAGCTCCAAACCCTGATCTATGGCCTTGAGAAAATTCTATGACAGCCCTTGAATTGAGTCTGCAAGGTGCCAACATTTACCTAATCGGCATGATGGGAGTCGGCAAAAGTACCGTCGGTCATCTACTCGCCCAGCGGCTGCGCTATCACTTTTTTGATACCGATGCCGTCATCACCCAAGCCACTGGATCTTCTATTTCTGAGATTTTTGCAGACTCTGGAGAGGCTAGCTTTCGGAAAATTGAAACCGAAACCTTAGGTCAACTTTCTGCCCATACTCGCCTCGTGGTGGCAACGGGTGGCGGTATTGTCACCCAGCAAATCAACTGGAGCTACCTCCATCACGGCATCGTTGTTTGGCTAGATGCATCCCCTCAAACGCTGTGGCAACGGCTTAAAGAAGATCAGTCTCGTCCACTTTTACAAGACCCTAATCCCCAGCAAAAGCTAGAGGATCTATTGAAACAGCGTCAGCATTTGTATGCCCAAGCCGATCTACGGGTATTGATAGAGCCTCAAGATTCTATCGAAGAAATCGCCTATCAGATTTTGACAGAAATTCCGAAGGTGCTGAAATCCCATGAACTTACTCAGTCCTGAATCTCATGTACGTAAGGGCGGGTTTAGCTGATACTGCGTTAGAGAATCCTAGA
>JAGVDA010000282.1 GCA_020058975.1 Thermosynechococcus sp. WC_1
CTATGGAAATCATATTTGATGATTACCTTCCAAAATGGAATTACACTGCCAAACCTCAGAATCCTTAATTCGGGGTCTTATTTAATCCACGATCCTTACGTCTCCTCTTAATGCCAGAATGCAGTATCCCATTTGGGAAAGAGTTCTTAAAAATAGCGGACTATCTGATCTAGAAACGCAGGCTATTGTCGAGAAAATTAAGCTGGCCTATGTAGAGTGGAATGAAAATGCGTTCCCTGGACTACTAGGGAACGTGGTCGCTGGACGAATTGCAAATCGGCTGAATTTAGGAGGAACGAACTGCACCCTTGATGCTGCTTGCGCGAGTTCTCTGGCGGCTTTCAAGATGGCGATTAGCGAGCTGACGGAGTATCGCACAAATTTAATGATCACGGGCGGTGTTGATACTGATAACAGCATACTGACGTATCTTTGCTTTAGTAAGACGCCAGCACTCTCAAGGTCGCAGCAGTCTAGACCCTTCGATGCCGACTCAGACGGTATTTTGCTAGGGGAAGGGCTGGGCATGATGGTGCTAAAGCGCCTGGAAGATGCAGAAAAAGATGGCGATCGCATTTATGCCGTCATCAAAGGGATTGGTACTTCCAGCGACGGTCGTTTTAAGAGCATCTACGCCCCACGGGCAGAAGGTCAGGTTAAGGCGCTGCAACGAGCCTATGAAGATGCAGGATTTGACCCTGATAGTTTAGGACTCATTGAAGCTCATGGAACAGGAACTGTTGCGGGGGATTCAACCGAGTTTGAAGCACTCAATCAGTTTTTTAGCTCTCACAACATTCAGAAGCAGTCTATTGCGTTAGGCAGCGTCAAATCTCAGATTGGTCATACCAAAGCAGCGGCAGGGGCAGCAAGTTTAATTAAGGCCGCCTTGGCTCTGCACCACAAAATTTTGCCCCCGACGATTAATGTCGTAAAGCCTAATCCAAAGCTAGATATTGAGAACTCACCCTTTTACCTTAATACCAAAGCCAGACCCTGGATTCGTGCAGTAGAGGCGGCTCCTCGACGCGCTGGAGTAAGTTCTTTTGGGTTTGGTGGTACGAACTTTCATATCTTGCTCGAAGAATATGATGGGGGTCAACACAACCTAAATCAGTCTGTACTGCCCTATCGGATTCATCGTGTGTCTGAGTCTATTTTGCTGACGGCAGACACGCCCAATCAGCTCTTGGCGGAGTGTCGGAAGATACTTCAACAGTTCCAATCAGAACAGGGGCAATTGCTATATCCAGGTTTTATAGAAACCTGCAAGTCTGTAGAAATTCCTGAAGCGGCGGCTCGGATTGGCTTTACTGTCGATTCTTTAGAAGAAGCTTGCCATAAACTTGATATTGCCATCAATTGGCTAGAGCAACAGCCGCAGTTAACAGAGTGGGATCATCCGAAGGGAATTTACTACCGTGCTAACGGTTTGAATTTAAAAGGAAAGGTCGTGGCACTTTTCTCTGGGCAAGGCGCTCAATATCCTGAGATGGGAAGAGAGTTGGCAATGAACTTTCCTGAACTACAGCTTGCCTATGGTGCTATAAATAGACTGTTCTTAAAAGACGGCGTAAGCAGTGTTTCTGAAGTTGTGTTTCCTGCTCCGGCCTTTGATGATGCAACCCGAACGGCTCAATCTGAAGCGCTGCGTCGTACAGACTATGCTCAGCCTGCGATTGGCGCGTTGAGCGTTGGGCTGTTCAGAATTCTGGAGAAGGCAGGATTTACAGCTGATTTTGCGGCAGGCCATAGTTTTGGTGAACTCACGGCACTTTGGGCGGCCCAGGTCTTGAGCGACGAAGATTACTTTGCGCTCGTTAAAGCCAGAGGGCAAGCGATGGCGGGGTCTCATTCGCTCGATAGCGCTAATCTTTCCAGTGAAGATACAGGCGCAATGCTGGCAGTCAAACTGGCAGTCAGCGACGTTGAGGCAGCAATTCAGGCTTTTCCACAGGTGGCGATCGCCAATGTAAATGCGCCCCAGCAGGTTGTCTTAGCGGGCACACGCTCAGCCATTCTTAGCGTTCAGCAACAGTTTCAAAGCCAAGGCGTATTGGCGACCCTGCTGCCCGTTGCCGCAGCGTTCCATACTCCATTGGTGGCTCACGCCCAAAAGCCCTTTGCGAAAGCGATTGAAGCCGTTACGTTTAATGCACCTCAGCTTCCGGTGTATACCAATGTGACGGGGCAGCGATATCCCAAAGATCCTGCTGCAATTCAGAAAATTCTGAAAGATCATCTGCTCAATCGGGTGCAGTTTAAGCAGGAAATTGAAAATATTTATGCCGAAGGCGGCTATTGCTTTATTGAATTTGGTCCTAAGGCAACCCTAACCAACTTGGTTAAAGAAATTTTGGGCGACTCCCCTCACATTGCGGTGGCGCTCAATGCCAGCTCAAAGCAAGATAGCGATCGCCAACTGCGCGATGCGGTTTTGCAATTGCGCGTTGCAGGCTTGGCGCTAGGCAACATTGATATTTACGCCCTAGCGCCAGTCATACCACCGCAGCCTGATAAAAATAAGGCGTTAACCGTGAAGTTGGGTGGCAACAACTACATCAGCGAGAAGTCCAAAAATGCCTTTGAAGCAGCCCTGAGCAATGGACATCACGTCAAGCAGCCGCAGCCCCTTGAGCGTGAATTTGCGACGCTTGCTGAAGCGACTGACTTGCGATCGCCCGCCGTAGAGCCTTTTCCCATGCCTAGTTCGCTCCCTGAACCGAGACTCCTCGAAGCTTCTATTAACCTGTCCGGTCTAGACCCAAATCAGTCCATTTCTGAAGTGGAACCGCAGCTTATGTCCAATATTTCCGACAGTTCTTTCAACGCCCCTCAACTATTCCAGACTTTGGAACATAGCCTTGAGCAATTAAATCAGCACCAAAGCGAAACCCTAAAGGTACATTCTCAATATCTCAATCATCAGATAGAGTACGCTAACATCTTTTTTCAGCTCATGCAGCAGAAAGGGACGCTCTTCTCTGAAAACGCTAAAGCACCTGCGGGTTCTAACAGCGATGCTCAGTTAGCCGTACTGCAAAGCTTAGAGCGCAGCATG
This sequence comes from Thermosynechococcus sp. WC_1, assembly GCA_020058975.1. Classification (GTDB taxonomy): domain Bacteria; phylum Cyanobacteriota; class Cyanobacteriia; order Thermosynechococcales; family Thermosynechococcaceae; genus JAAURS01. The sequence goes on from JAGVDA010000282.1 coordinate 3,062, forward strand.
GAACACTTCCACGATCATCAAACCCATACGCTACGGGTTCATGAACAGTCTTTGCAGCAGCAGACTGAGTATGCCAGCAATCTTTTTCATCTCGCGCAGCAGCATTATCAGGTGCTTTTGGGCAATGGGTTAAGTTTGCAAGAAAACGCACCTGCATCAACGGCATCCTCTGTTGTTCAGAACGAGTATCAATCTCCAACCTTACAAGAACGTCTTGTTGTCTCATCAAAGATGCAGCAGCCAGCGGATCCAGTTCCTGCGCCCATCATTGCTAAGGTTGCCGAACCCTCTGACCTGCACCATCGCAACGGCTCAGGCACTACCGAATCTCAACCCGCATTACAGAACGGTTTCGTCAGCAGATCTGTAATGCCAGTGCCTGCGATCGCCGCCGACTCAGTTTCTCAACCTTCCCCCATATCACAACCTATAAAAGCTGAGGTAGCCTCCGCCGCTAATACTGTTGAGCTATCTGAACTCCAGCCCATTCTGCTGGCGATTGTTAGCGAGAAAACAGGATATCCCGTTGAGATGCTGGAATTGGAGATGGATATGGAAGCCGATTTGGGCATCGACTCCATTAAACGAGTCGAAATTTTGGGCGCTTTACAGGAGCATTACCCGAATTCGCCCCAGCCTAACCTAGAAGATTTAGCGGAGCTACGAACCCTCTCCCAAATTGCGATGTACATGGTTCAGCTCTCTTCTAGTTCGTTAATCACAGAAACTGAACCAGTTCTAGAAATATCTACTGCACCTCCCAAAAAGGAAGCGCAGCCAGTAGGGGGATTAGGCAAAGCCAAAAGCAATGATGCGAGTAATAGCAATCACAATGGTTTGCAAAATGGAAGTTATCAAAATGGTAGCGGAATGGCTCCTGCGATCGCCGCACGAAATGGACATTACAACGGCAGCGCAACGGCTGTCGCAACGGCACCACCTATTCTTAACCCCGCTCTAGCCGCAACTGCAACGCTGGCTGACTTAGATCGGCAGTTAGATCGATCTCCACCACCGCTTGACCCTGTACCAGCGCGTCAGCCAGATCCTATAACGGCTGAGCCGATTGATATTCACTCCCTAAGCCAAACATTAATCGAAGTCGTGAGTGAAAAGACAGGCTATCCAGCCGAAATGCTGGAATTAGAAATGGATATGGAAGCGGATTTAGGTATTGACTCCATTAAACGGGTCGAAATCCTCGGTGCAATGCAGGAACGCTTTGCAACACTCCCGCAACCCAACCTAGAGGATCTTGCAGAACTTCGCACCCTCGCTCAAATTGTTAGCTTTTTAGGCCAGTCGGCTTCTGAAAAAAAAAAGCTGATCCCAGAACTGATGACCAGCACTCTGAGCTAGCCTCTGGGATTCGTCGAGGTGCGGTCAGGTTAAAGTCTTTACCCAATCCCGACTGGCTGGAGTTTTCCTGGACTGGAAGTGATACGGGGCTGCTGACCGATGACGGCTCCCCCACCACAGGGCAGCTCGCACAAGCGTTGACGGAACAAGGATTGAGGGTCGTTGTTCTCAGTTTTCCCCTCGACACTGTTCCCCAAAGATCGCCGCTTCCAGAAGGAATTCCTCAGGTAGCGCTAGCAGATCTATCAGAGACACATCTCCAGCAAACCCTAGGAGACATCATGGCAACCTACGGTTCTATCAGCACCTTTATCCATCTGCATTCGAGACTGCCCGTACCTTTGGATGGAATACGGCTCTACCCCGAAGCCGATAAAGCCATTTTGCGCCAGGTATTTCTCATGGCAAAACATTTGAAACAGACGTTGACTGAAGCCGCGCACAGCAGCCGCAGTAACTTTCTCACCATCACTGCCTTAGATGGAGCCTTTGGGCTAAGCCATTGCCGCCGCAACTTGCAGACCTTTAGCGCAATAGAGCTGTTGCGTTATAAAACGACCTAAAACTCTTTGACAACCTATCTTTTCTTATTTCTTCTTCCTTGCCTCTCTAAG
>JAGVDA010000383.1 GCA_020058975.1 Thermosynechococcus sp. WC_1
CCTCATTCCAGGCGCAATTACGCTAGCTTTCCCCGATCAGTTGGGCGGCATCAGCAACCCTGGTTTCCATGGACTGGCACAGGTGATTTATGAATATGCTTCAGCCGCTGCCAATAACGGGTCTGGGTTTGAGGGGTTAGGAGATTCTCAGCCATCACCCTTTGCGATCGCCGCTGGTGCGCCCCCCACCGCCACGGCCCTCTGGTGGAACCTTAGCACCTGCTTTAGTCTACTCATGGGGCGCTATGTCCCCATTACAGCGCTACTGCTGTTGGCAGACAGCATGTCTCGCAAACAGCCCGTCCCCATGACCACAGGCACCCTGCGCACCGACACCGGACTCTTTATTGGCGTAACCGGAGGCGTGATTTTAATTCTGGGTGCGCTGACTTTCTTCCCCATTCTGGCCCTTGGCCCCATTGCCGAAGCCTTTCAAATTGCCAAAGGGATTGGATAAACAATGCAAGCTCCACAAGATTCTAAAACTCGCCAAATGCCTAGCGGTAAGCGCGACACTCGCAGACACACGCCCAAAGCAAACATGAGCGGACTCTACCAAAGAGCCATCCGCGAAGCATTTCTAAAGCTTGACCCGCGCACGACGGTCAAAAACCCCGTGATGTTTATCGTCTGGGTGGGCACCATCGTGACTGCGCTTGTCACAATAGATCCCAATTTATTTGGAACCGTCCAAGCGGATCCGGGACAGCAACGGATTCTCAACGGATTAATTACGTTGATTCTTTTTTTTACGCTGGTGTTTGCCAACTTTGCCGAAGCTGTTGCAGAAGGACGCGGGAAAGCCCAGGCCGATTCTTTACGCTCCACTCGATCTGAGGCGATCGCCCGTAAGCTTCTCCCCGATGGCACCATTCAAGAAATCAGCTCCACCGAACTGCGGCGCGGCGATCAGGTGAAGGTGATTGCAGGGGATATGATTCCCGCCGATGGTGAGGTCATCAAGGGCGTGGCTTCAGTCGATGAATCTGCCATTACAGGAGAATCGGCTCCGGTGCTAAAGCAGCCAGGAACTGACATTGCCAGCTCGGTGACGGGCGGTACGCGAATTCTCTCCGATGAGCTAATTCTCAACATTACCTCTGATCCAGGACAAGGCTTTATTGACCGTATGATTGCCCTCGTAGAAGGGGCAGAGCGCAGCAAAACACCCAACGAGATTGCCCTGACGGTGCTGCTAACGGTACTAACGCAGGTGTTTTTGATTGTGGTTGCAACGGTATCGCCCCTTGCAAATTATGTGCAGGCTCCAACCACGATCGCCATTCTGATATCGCTATTGGTGGCGCTGATTCCCACAACCATCGGCGGGCTGTTGAGCGCGATCGGCATTGCAGGGATGGATCGAGTAGCGCAGTTTAACGTAATCGCAACTTCAGGCCGTGCTGTTGAAGCCTGTGGGGACATCAACACCCTAGTGCTGGATAAGACGGGAACCATCACCCTTGGCAATCGCTTAGCGGCTGAGTTTATTGCAGTGAATGGGCACAGCGTTGAGCAAGTAGCGCAGGTTGCCCTAGATGCGAGCATTTTTGATGAAACCCCAGAGGGGAAATCTATTGTGCAGCTTGCCGAACAGGAGCATCAGGCAAAAACGACCTTTGATTCGGCACAAGCCGAAGGGGTAGAATTTTCTGCCAGAACCCGCATGAGCGGCACCAACTTACCCGACGGGAAAGAGGCTCGAAAAGGAGCTGTGGATGCAGTGAAAGGGTTTGTCAGGTCGCGCGGTGGCACAATTCCTGACCAGCTAGACGCAGCCTACGAGAAAGTCTCACGCTTGGGCGGCACACCTCTAGCGGTCTGTCAGGATAACGATATCTACGGTGTAATTTACCTCAAAGATGTGGTTAAGCCAGGGCTGCGGGAGCGGTTTGACCAGCTTCGTCGCATGGGGGTTAAAACCATCATGCTCACGGGCGATAATCGCATTACGGCTTCGGTGATTGCCCAAGAAGCGGGAGTGGATGACTTTATTGCCGAAGCAACCCCCGAAGACAAAATTGACGTCATTCGCAAAGAGCAATCTGAAGGGAAACTGGTCGCCATGACGGGGGATGGCACCAATGATGCCCCAGCTCTTGCCCAAGCCAACGTGGGCGTAGCGATGAATTCCGGCACCCAAGCCGCCAAAGAAGCTGCCAATATGGTGGATTTAGATTCTGACCCGACCAAGCTGATTGACCTTGTGACCATTGGTAAACAGCTTTTGATTACGCGGGGTGCATTGACGACCTTCTCGATCGCCAACGATATCGCCAAATACTTCGCTATCATTCCCACTATCTTTGCAGCAGCGGGGATTGGTTCGCTCAACATCATGGGGCTAAAAAGTCCGCAATCTGCCATTATTTCGGCGCTAATCTATAACGCCCTCATTATTCCGGCTTTAATTCCGCTGGCACTGAAGGGGGTTCAGTTTCGGCCTCTAACCGCCGATCAGCTTTTACGCCGCAACATTTTTATCTATGGCGTAGGCGGCGTGATTGCGCCCTTTATCGCCATCAAAATTATCGACATTCTAATTCCGCTTGCTTAACGTTGTTTGACCCAACAAAACTGCTATGAAACGCAACGCTTTCCAACGACAGAACATATTGCCTTTTGCTTCAACAACGATGCTAGAAACCGCTGCTGACATTTTAGAACGTTGGCGGCAGCAAAAATTCCCGCTCTATTTATTCCTAGGGCTGTGTTTCAATCTAGTGCTGGCTCCTGCTGTCTTTGCCGCAACGGGGGGAGATTTATCTAAGGTTCAGGCGTATTGGCTGGCTGGGTTGGCTCTAGTGACCGTTGCTTTGTCGATCTACCTATTTTTTGTCATGTTTGTACCGGAGAAATTCTAATGAGTCTTGCGCGTGAAGCCAGTCGAGCCGTCCGAGCCACCCTCGTACTTTGGGTGATTACGGCGATCGTTTATCCCTTTGCAATGATTGCCTTTGGACAAGTGGTGTTTCCCTTTCAGGCCAATGGTAGCCTGCTTAAAAATGCGCAAGGTCAGGTGATCGGTTCGGCGCTGATTGGTCAGCCGTTTGTGAGCGATCGCTATTTCAATAGCCGCCCTAGCACCACTAGCTACAGCACAGCCGACCCTAAAAAAGATGAGGCTGGTGTGCTTAAAACAGGCGTATCGGGAGCGAGTAATCTTGCGCCTAGCAATCCAGCTTTGCTAGATCGCATTAAGGGGAAAGTGGATTCCGACCCTACAAAAGCCATTGAAGGAGACATTCCTAGATTGAAAAAGGCAGGCGTTAAACCTACGGCTGATTTGGTTTATACCTCTGGTTCCAGTCTAGACCCACATATCACGCCAGAAGCGGCTAAAGCGCAGATCCAGCGGGTTGCTAAAGCACGAGGGCTAGACACCAACCGCGTTGAAATTATGATTGCTCAGCATACGGATGGTCGATTCTTAGGTATCTTTGGCGAACCAGGGGTCAATGTTTTGAAGCTTAATCTTGCGCTTGACAATATTTAAAGCACGCCTTAAAGCCATGTATGATTCCTCTGCGCCATCCCCAGAATGCTTCTATCACAAAACCGCTCGCCGTGGTAAACACAAAATTTTTATCGGCATGGCTCCTGGTGTAGGTAAAACCTACAAAATGCTCGAAGAAGCCCATCTTCTGAAACAAGAAGGCACTGATGTTGTCGTAGGTGTCGTTGAAACCCATGGACGTAAAGAGACTGCTGAAAAGATTACGGGCTTAGAAACAATACCCAGAATTGCAACAGGGGAGCTAGGGTTGCTGGAGATGGATACTGAAGGCATTTTGAGGCGATCGCCCCAACTTGCCCTAGTCGATGAACTCGCCCACACCAATATCCCTGGCTCAGCGCGCGAAAAGCGCTACCAAGACGTTGAGATTATCTTAAACGCCGGAATTGATGTGTACTCCACCGTCAATATTCAGCACCTAGAAAGCCTCAATGACATGGTGGCAAGAATTACAGGCGTTGTCGTGCGAGAGCGCATCCCCGATCGCGTTTTAGAAGATGCCGATCAGGTGGTGGTGGTAGACGTAACCCCAGAAACCTTAGAGCAGAGACTTTTAGAAGGCAAAATCTATGCGCCCGAAAAAATTCAGCAGTCTCTCGCCAATTTCTTTCAGCGCCGTCATCTTATTGCATTGCGAGAACTTGCCCTACGGGAAGTGGCAGATGCTGTTGAAGGCGTAGCCAATGAACTTCCCACCTTTGGACAGGTTTGCAATATCCACGAGCGGGTATTGGTCTGTCTTTCAACGTATCCCAATTCGGTGCAGCTACTGCGGCGAGGGGCACGCCTTTCAAACTATATGAATGCGCCACTGTATGCGATCTTTGTAGATGCCTCTGACCGTTTTCTCTCGAAACAAGAAAGCCTTCATGTCGAAACCTGCGAAAAACTATGCCAAGAATTTGGCGGTGAATTTTTACGGGTCAGAAAGAGCGATGTACCCAGTGCGATCGCCGAGGTAGCTGCGACGCACCACATCACGCAAATCATCATCGGCGAAAGCCAGCAGTCGCGCTGGAAACACCTGATTAAGGGTTCCTTTACCCAGCGCCTCATGCGGCTGATCCATCGTCAGCACATTGATTTACACATCATTGCAACCGAGAAATAGAAAGGCAATGCCCTCTTCCACTTCTATCTCAAGCGTGAATTGCCGCAGAAATCTGTGCCGCATCTAGGTCGCGCCCAATAAAGACCAAGCGCGTTTCGCGGGCTTCGTCAGCTCGCCAAGGACGGTCGTAGAAAGTCTCTAGGCGATCGCCCACCCCTTGCAGCACCATCCGCATGGGTTTATTTGCCACATTCACAAACCCTTTGATGCGATAAATATCCTGCTCTGCAAGTAGCTGCTTGAGCTTCAGCACCAGCGCCTGCGGGTCGAGTGCCTGAGCTGAAACGATTGGCACAGAGAGGATGTCATCATCATGGTCATGCTCTTCTTCGGTGTCGTGGTGGCTCGGACGAGCCTCTAGGTTATCTTCTACCGCTGCATTAAAGCCCAGCAAAATCTCTGAGCTAATTTGTCCGTCGCAGCAGGGGATAATTTTGACCCCAGGACGCAGCTCTTGCTGAACCCGCGATCGCACCTCTGCCTGGGTTTGGCTATCTACACAGTCGGTTTTGGTCAACAGCACTAAGTCAGCACAGGCCAATTGATCTTCAAATAGCTCTTCGAGAGGCGACTCATGATCTAAGTTGGGGTCAGCTTCGCGCTGAGCGTTGAGAGCATCTAGATCTGCTGCCAGCTTGCCTGTTGAAACTGCTTCGCAATCTACCACCGTAATCACGCCGTCTACCGTTGCGCCCGTACGAATCTCATCCCAGCGGAATGCCTGAATCAGGGGTTTAGGGAGCGCTAACCCAGAGGTTTCAATTAAAATGCAGTCGATTTGGTCACGGCGCTTCAGCAGCTCTTGCATCGTGGGCAAAAATTCTTCTTGCACCGTGCAGCAAAGACAGCCGTTGGTGAGTTCTACGATATTGGGTATCTCTTGATTGGGCAACACCTGCCCGTCTTCATCGCAGACCTGGCAATCGCGCAGCAGGTCGCCATCAATGCCAATTTCGCCAAACTCATTGACCAAAACTGCAATGCGCCGACCCTGGTTATTTTGGAGCTGCTGTCGAATCAGCGTCGTTTTGCCACTGCCCAGAAACCCAGTAATCACCGTAACCGGAATTTTAGCTGCCATTTCACTTCCGTTGAGAATGATTAGGATACAAACTGTGACGATCCGCTAAAACATCTTGAAAGTTTCAGCAGATCGCAACACAGCAAATTAGATCATCAAAATTTATGCGAGATTAGGCAATCGGCTGCGGGAAAATAATACCCATTACCTGAGTGATAAAAAACGCTAGCCCAACGCCGCAAATCACTAAGCCCGCAGAACTGAGCGGCGCAGGAGTCTGAGCATTAGAACGGCTTAAAACAACCCGTTGACCTACCCAAAACGCCGTAAGCGATACGCCAAGCTGAATGACCGTAAACCCTGCCAAATAAGACAGTAATGGGGTCATTTGGGCACCAAAAATAGCCTCGCCGTAGGCATAGCCATGAAAGAGTCCAGCCAGAACGGATAGCCCAGCAACTGCGACGGTATTGAGGCTATTCTTCATGGCTAACAGAACCCCAAACAGCACAATGGAGCCTGACACAAATAGCTCAATCCCTGGAACGCTTAGCTTTGCTAGGTGCATTCCTGTGCCCAGCATGGCAGCCAGCACAAATGCAATGGGAATCACAAAACCCTGCTTTCGGGTTGCTGCCAGAAGCCCCACCGCTACCACAAAGGCAAAGTGATCAGGCCCAATTAACGGATGTGCAACCCCAGACAAAAAACCTTCGACCACATTAGAAGGCATTCCTCCTCCCATTGCATGGTGGGCAAAAGCCGGAGTCGCCGCTATTGCCAAAAGCCCTAAGGGCACAGTCAAAACACTAATTGACTTCAGCAGTAAATTAAATCGAACAAATTTATGCGCTTTAAGCTGATTCATTGAATCTGTACCTCGCAGATATTTAGAAATGGGCGAGCTTACCGGCGGGCATCCTGACTTAGAGCGGTTAATCTCATTACAGTTGCGGGACAGCGCTGGACTTTCACCAGTTGCCTACGGCGATCGCAGGCATACTTTCCCCGTTACCTCTAGCGGCTGATCTCCGCCAGAACCGATTGCTCCACTCAGCTTACCGGATGCTTGTCGCCTTCAGCACTTTTGCGAAAGATCTTTACTTCGAGGCTTGGGCGCATCAAAATTAAGCACAGCATGAGAAAACCTTAAGACTGAAGCCCTCACGGCGCTTTGTGGAGCAGCAGATGTCCCTGATCTGCATGTCGTCACGATGTGATCGAACTCACGCTTTATGGATGACAGAGATTACTGAGATAATTGAGCTACCGCGAGAAACTTGAAATAAGGCATTGAGCACTTGAGATAACGGGAGTAGCGGCATCATGAACAAAAGACTGATTGTCCTTGCTTTAGTCAGCACCGCTCTAATTCAGGGCGTGTCCTCTGCCAACGCACAAGAAATTCCTTCTAAAATCCGCAATATTATCGACGGCTTTTTGGGCGAACCTGCAAAAACATCGCCAGTTTATCCAGATGGGGCGCAGACACGAGCCATGAATCTAGCTCGGCAAGCCGCAGAACGCGCCAATGGCGGACTCAATAACTATCGTGCAGAGACGTCAATGTATGGCCCAGCCACTCAATCTCCCTTCAAAGATAATGGCAACGGAACGCTGACCTTTACATTTCTTGGGGGACGCCCTGCGGCTCCGCCCACCATTAAAAGTGTGGTTACGGTGTCTCTTACTGGCGATACAGTGACCCTTGACTCTAACGAATCCATTCCATAGCAAACGGTATAATTGCAAGCGTAAACCTTCAAAAAGGCTTCATCTGTGACACGCGCAATTATTGAAACCAACAAAGGCACCATTAACATTCAGTTTTTTGATGCTGACGCACCCAATACCGTCAAAAACTTTGTAGACCTCTCTGAAAAAGGCTTCTACGATGGCCTTGGCTTTCACCGTGTAATTCCTAACTTTATGATTCAGGGTGGCTGCCCGAATGGGACGGGCACGGGTGGCCCAGGCTACAAAATTAAGTGCGAAATCAACCCCAATAAACACGTTGCTGGCACGCTCTCTATGGCTCATGCCGGTAGAGACACAGGCGGCAGCCAGTTCTTTATCTGTCATTCCCCCCAAGGGCACCTGGATGGCGTGCATACCGTCTTTGGAAAAACCGAAGATATGGATGTTGTGAACGCCATTCGCCAAGGGGACAAAATGCTGTCTGTCAAGATTGTGCCTGACGCAGCCTAATTAACGCAGATAATGAACGTTTTATGCGGGTATAAAAATTCGTCGTTATGAAGCCATCACTCCTCCTATCAACCCTTTCGCTCTCGATACTGGTTGGTTTGGTGACCGACCTTACTTCCGTACACGCCAACACAACCGGAGGTAAGTTTTATTGTGGTCAAAGCAAAAACGTGCCCGCCACAATGGCAAAAACCTCTAGGGGTGCCGTGCCCGTCATTCGATGGGTTTCAACCCTTGGAGGAACCTATACCCCAGAAAACCGCTGCAAAATTGTATCCGAGAAATTCCAAACGTTTTATAACGATGGAACACTGAACTACCTAACGACGGGCATTGTCAATCAGTTGCCCGTCATCTGTGCGGCTCAGCGAGAAAATGGTCCCTGTACTGGCGTTCTGTTTACGCTGAAGCCGAATAGTGACCCTGGACGGACGCTTCAGCGTTTACTCAGCATCCGAGATCGGGCACCTGGCGCGGTTCTTAACGAAAGTTCGCCCCAGATTTATGTGAATATGAAAGACTTTTTGAATACTGCGCCTACTGAGGCAGACCAACCCTCTGTTAATGAAGCAATTTCTGTTCCCAACTCGGGTGGATCTACGGCGACTCCTAGCGAAAATCGTATTTGGTAGTGAACCCTTATGGCAACATTTCGCTTTAGATTTTTTCCGTTGGGTGGTGCTTTAATCTTGGGCGTGTTGAACGCTGGCGTCACGTTTTCTCAACCTCTTCAGTCTGATTCTGTACCCACAGATGCTCTGCCCCGATGGGGTAAGACTACTTCACAGCTTGTCGCGCAGTCCTCTGTGGTCGAGAATGTCGATAAAGTAGCTCAACAAATTACGGTTCGCATTGAATCGCTCAAAAGCGGCAATGGCTCTGGCGTGATTGTTGCCAAGCAGGGTGCAAACTACTACGTCTTAACCGCAGAGCATGTGGTGCCCAAGCCAGATCAATATTCCATTACCACCCCTGATGGCCAAAAATATGCCGTTACGTCTGGAACGATCAAAAAATTTGAAGGGGTTGATCTGGCAATTTTGCAGTTCTCAAGCTCCAAAGCTTACCAAGTTGCGACCTTAGCAGATTACTACATTGGCATAGAGAATCGTCCCCTCGCGTTTTTGTCTGGGTTTCCAGGTGGGGGCAGCAGCGGCGGCTCTCGCCAAACCACCGTTGGCACCGTATTCCCCACCAGCACCACTATTTTTGCGGCACAGAATGCTTACTCGATGGCAAGCGGTCGTGAGCTGGTTTATACCACCTTCTCTCAGCCAGGAATGAGCGGTGGCCCAGTGTTAGATCAGCAGGGTCGTGTGATTGGCATTCATAATGCTTCCGAAACCAAGCTAGAGGCAGATGACAGCAGTGGCGAGGTTTTCCCGACTTATTTAGGTCGCAGTTTGGGTGTGCCGATTCATACCTTTTTGGGGTTAGCCTCTCAAGCGCAGATTAGTTCCAGCCTGCTCAAGGTTGAGAATACAGCGCCCTCTAATTTAAACCGTGGCGCGGTTCAGGCGGTTTTGGACGGTCGGCCTGTACAAAAACCCTCTAATAGCAGCGCCTCTGCCTTTGACTGGCTGAAGTATGGCAACCAACTGTGGCGGTTAGGCCGCTTCAAAGAGGCTGTCGTTGCGCTAGATCGTGCCATTCAGCTCAAGCCTAATTTTCATCAGGCGTTTTTTGTCAAAGGATTGGCGCTTTCCTCCCAAGACCAGTTTTCTGAGGCGATCGCCGCGTTTGATACTGCTACCCGTCTTGAGCCTCGGTTCTACGAAGCATGGCGCATGAAGGCGCAGACGCTGGAGCAACTGAAGCAGTATCCTCAGGCACTTGCCGCCATTGACAAAGCGATTCAAATTCAGCCCAATGACTCGCTGCTGCATTCGCTACGGGGCGATTTACTGTTTGGGTCTAAGCAATATGCCCCTGCCATTGCAGCCTATACCCAAGCGCTAAGCTTTAAGCCTGCCTACTATACCTACATGCAGCGGGGGCGATCGCATTTTAGCGCAGGCGATTACCAAGCCGCCTTCAGAGATTACGGTAAGGCCATTGAGCTACAGCCCAACGACTACTTTAGCTACATTGGTCGCGGCACCATGAATTCGGCGCTCGGGAAGTCTGCGGCGGCGCTTTCAGATCTCAACCAGGCGATCACGTTTATGCCAGCCGCTTCGCCCTACAAGTCTTTGCTCTATACAAGCAGAGGACTGGTGCAGTTTAGCGCGGGCGATCTCAATGGGGCGATCGCCGATTGGACTGCCTCTATTAATGCAAATATCCCTGGCAAAACCGACCCTAGCATGATTGCCCAAAGCTATATGGGACGGGCATTGGCCAATGCGCGCACTAAGAACTTGCCCAAGGCGATCGCCGATATGGGTCAACTGATTGAATTACAGCCCAAAAATGCGGCGGCGTTTTACAATCGCGGTGAGTTTTATATCCAGGCTGGCGATCCGCAGCGGGCGTTATTGGACTTGAACCAGGCGATCGCCCTAAAGCCAGATTATGCCGACGCAATTCAAACGCGCGGACTGGCGAAGCAGGCGCTCAAAGACTTTCAGGGTGCAACTGGAGATTTTAAGAAGGCTGAAGGTCTTTTAAGCTCGACAATTAGTCAAGACCCTAACAACATTAATACGGCAACGGTTTATGTGCGCCGTGCCAATGCGCGACTGGGGATGGGCAATAAACAAGGGGCTATCAACGATATCCAAACCGTTGCAGCCCTTTTTCAGAAAGCGGGTATTACCGAAGGTGCAATGTATCAGACGGTTCAGAATATGCTGAGGCTGCTACAGCAGTAGATTTTTTGCCTATCTACTGCGTTGAGGTAATGCTAACCTGTGCCTCTAAATAAGCCCTGTGGTTTTACCAGCAATACCAAAACCATCACCACAAGCGCCACAGCGACTTTATATTCTGTCGGAATCCAGTAGGTGCTGACCTCTTGGGCAATACCAATAATAAAGGCACCCAAAATCGCGCCGTAGGGGTTGCCAATGCCGCCTAAAATAATAGAGGCAAACATCGGCAAAATCAAAAACCAGCCCATATTAGGCCGTGCTGCCTGAATGAGCGCGTACAGCCCACCCGAGAGTGCCGTTAGCCCCCCCGCAATAATCCACGTCCACAGCACCACCCGCTGTACGTCAATGCCAGAGACGCTGGCAAGGTCTAGGTCATCGGCGACGGCACGCATGGCTTTGCCAATTTTGGTGTTTTGCAGCAGCAGATGCAGCCCCAAAACGGCTAAAATTGCTAGTCCAATCACCACCAGTCTGTAATAGGGAATTTTTAACCCCACGATATCGAGCGCTGTCTGGACGGGCAGGTCATAGCTTTGGTTGCCGCCCCCCCAAATAAAAATAATGCCGTTGCGCAAAAACAGCGCCAACCCAATCGAAATAATAATCAGCGTCGTCGAGTTGGCGCGACGGCTGCGCATCGGCTTCCAGATCAAGTACTCGCTGAGCAGAAAACCCGCAATGGTGATGGTGCTGCCCAGGGCGATCGCCACCCATATCCTTAGCTCTGTATTGCCAATCACATTATCTAAAATCTGCGTGTCAAACAGCAGCGCCATGTAGGCACCCAGGGTCAGAAAATCTCCGTGGGCAAAGTTAGGAAGGCGTAAGATGCCGTTGGTGAGCGTTAGCCCCACCGCAGCTAGGGCAATAATGGAGCCGACGGCAATGCCGTTGACAAAAAGCTGGGCGAGTTCTAAATCCATTCCAATGTATCCGGCGGCAAGGGTCAGGCGTTTAACTTTATCAATTTACCAGGGTTTTAGGTAGTAGAGGGTTTCGCTTCGCCGCGTGGGTTTCGGCCAAGATACCAAGCACTAGCCAAACTTTTTAATCAAAACCTCACGAGAATCTGCTAACAGTGCAGTCATAAACTCAGAAGATGGCTTGTCTGCCAAATTCTCCGCAACCCTCCGCAACCCCTTGTCTAAATCGCCAAATCGGTTAATTAGAAGCGATACAACTATTTCGCGTTGTCCTTCTTGTCGCCCTTCTTCAACCGCCTCTTGATAAACTCGTGTCTTTTTTAACTCGCTTAGCCCCAACATCGTCTCAATCTCCTTTCGGCTCAAATGAGTGAACTTATAAACAATGATAGTCTCCACAAACTCAATAATCGCCTGACTTGAAAGGCCCACATCCTCCTCAGTTCTAGCGCGTTCAATCAACCGTCTTGCCTTCTCTGGAGCTGATCGCGTTGGCTCCACCACCAGTTTTGCTAAGTCTAAGCCCAAAGGCAAGCTGTCAACCCCATCCAACTCATCCAAAAAGACCTGACGAACTCGCATCCCTGCCAGTGGTTCTTCAAACAACCGCGAAGACTTCGGCTGTAGACTCCGTCGCGGATAAATTAACAATCCTCGCCAATCCTGGGTTTGAGGAAACTGCTCAAGGTACAGAAACAATTCCGCAAAAAAGCGATGGTAAAGCTGCTCATCCTTCTGGAACTGCACCTCCCCGAAATAAACCGTGTCATCGATTCGTTTGGGCAACATCACCCCATCGATCCGAAATGCAGTCTGCTTGACCTCAATCGACCGAAAATCATAATCCTGAGCGAGATCGGGAGATCGCCCCATGAGTTCAAAGAAAATTCCTGGAGCCGATTGGAATAGCGCATAGAAAATCGTATCGGTTTTCATACTTGAGGCGTATGGACTTTGTATAAACTAAAAGCCCAGTCGCTTTTTGTAAACGACTGGGCTTTTAAGGTTGATTCGTTTTAATCTACGCGATCGCAGCCATTGTTACATCGCTCGTATTCAGAATACCCTGAAGCTCTTCAGAGTCAACGGTTTCCTTTTCTACCAGCATGTCAGCAATTTTGTCGAGAACCAGCTTGTTTTTGACCAACACATCCTTGGCACGACGGTAGGCTTGATCCACCAAGTTGCGCACTTCGTCATCAATAGCAGCAGCCGTCTCATCAGAGAAATCTCGTTCTGCCATGATGTCGCGTCCCATAAAGGGATTGCCCTGCTGACGACCGAGGGCGACCGGACCTAGGCGATCGCTCATGCCAAACC
>JAGVDA010000463.1 GCA_020058975.1 Thermosynechococcus sp. WC_1
AGAAGGTAGCTGCGATCGCCCAATTCCAGAGCTTTCCCATCAACTATCAGCTCATAGGGCATCCGACAGGCTTGGGCGCACTCGCCTCGGTTGGCAGATCGCCCCCCCAAAGACTCACTGGTAAGGCACTGACCCGAATAGGCTACACAAAGCGCCCCATGCACAAACACCTCCAGTGGTAGCGAAAGGTGCTGCGCTTCAAGCTGCGTCTGAATTTTATTAATTTCTTGTAAAGAACACTCCCGCGCCAGCACCACCAACTGACAGCCGAGTTTTTGGGCAAACTCAACCCCAGCCGCACTGGTTACGGTCATTTGGGTTGAGGCATGGATTGGAAAGTCTGGAGACAGGTGACGAATCAGCCGACAAATCCCCACGTCCTGCACAATAGCGGCATCTACCCCAGCAGCAATAATAGTCCGCAGATACTGCTCTGCGGCTTCTAGCTCACTAGGGAAAATGAGGGTATTGAAGGTGACATACCCCTTTACGCCCCGTCGATGGAGAAAGTCCATGAGCGCGGGGAGGTCAGCCTCGGTGAAATTCTGTGATCGCATCCGCGCATTAAAGCGATCTAGCCCAAAGTAAATCGCATCGGCTCCGTTCTCTACCGCAGCCTTAGCACAGTCCCAGTACCCAGCAGGAGCCAGCAATTCCGGTCGCCTGAGCGATAAAAGCGCAGAAGGGGAATCGGGTTGACTAAGGTTTGCAGTCATAGCAGGTGTTGCAGATAGGTCAAGGCATTCTTCACTGCGATCTTAAACAAAAATGGCGGTGAAGGCGCGTGCGCACTCACCGCTAGTACATAAGGATCATGAGTTAAATAAGGTCGAAAGGGGTGGGGTTTGCCGATAAACCTAGGGTTCTTCAACGCAGTATCAGCTAAACCCGCCCTTACAGGCAAAAGCATCGAGCCTTAGATACCATCCTAAGTAGATGGGCGGTCTGAATCTTTCGCCTTATCTTTTGGAGCCAGTAAAGGATGCGCTTTTAGGTTGAAACGAAGCCCCCGCCAGCGGCAGGCAGAATTAAAGCACTGGTAGCGCATCACAGGAATAACGTAGCTCAGCGATCGCTCCAAGGGCTTACGCGCCATGCGGCGAAGGGGCTGTTGACAGGCGGGGCATAAGGACATATTAAAATTGGAATAAACAGTTACCAGAAGCCGTGATCCCCCGTTTTATAATTTGTTTAATGTAGCGTTAAGAGGCACAAAATAAAACCCTCGTCATGCTAGCTGCTGCTTTCTGCACAACGGCCCGTCTTCTCTGAGCCTTCAGATTACGTTTAATGGCTTTACCCAAAATTATTTTTTTTGATGCTGTCGGCACCTTATTTGGGGTGCGCGGTACGGTCGGCGAAATTTATGCCCAGTTTGCACAGAAGGTGGGGCTGACGCTAGATGCTCAACAGCTTAATACAGCCTTTATCCAAAGCTTTAGGGCTGCACCACGCGCAGCATTTGCCCAAGCAGCCCCCCAAGATCTACAGCGCCTAGAGTATGACTGGTGGCGGACTGTCGCTTGGCAAAGCTTTGAAGCCGTGGGTGCGCTGAAGCAATTGCCAGACTTCGACGCATTTTTCCAGCCCCTGTTTACCTATTTTGAAACGGCAGATCCTTGGATTCTGTACCCAGAGACGCGGAAGGTGCTAGATCAGCTCAAGATGCTTGAAATTGAGCTTGCCATTATCTCTAACTTCGATAGCCGTCTCTATGCTGTTCTTGAGGCATTAGAGCTAGGCCACTACTTTCAATCCGTTACGATTTCAACCCAGGTCGGTGCGGCAAAGCCAGAGCCGGAGATTTTTGAAGCGGCGATCGCCAAACATCAGTACCAACCTAGCCAAGCTTGGCATGTTGGAGATAGCTGGTCAGAAGATTATGAAGGGTCTGTTGCCGCTGGTTTGCAGGGCATCTGGCTAAATCGCGATGGGGCTAAATTAAGCACACCAAGCCTAGCGGCAGATTTTACTGCTGTTTTAGAGATTTCTGACTTAACGACGCTGAAAATAATACTGCAAGGCCAGGACTAAGCCCATAAGCACAGTAGGCAACAGCACTAAGGTTAAGACGATGGGTTGCGTAGCGGGTATTGCAAGCTGAGGCCCAATTTCTTTAATACCAATGGAAACGATGGCTGAAACGACAAGTAACTTGCCAATGAAGCCGTAGCTGCTGGTCTGCATAGATGATTTTAGAGAAATTCATTGTGCATAAGACAAGCCGTCAAAAGTGCCTGTCGTACAATTATCCTATGGTTTAGGCGTTCTGACTTCAGGCGCACTTCACAGACATAGAGGGCGATCGCCGAGAGCGTATGTCAATTCTTTTAGTAGACGATGAGGTTGAGCTAACAGAACCGCTGTGCCGTGCGCTCAAGCGGGAGGGCTACGCTGTTGAAGTGGCCTTTGATGGTGAAGCGGCGCTGCAAATGATTCAGGCGCACCAAGGGGTAGGGGTACCCTATGAGCTGCTGATTTTGGACTGGATGCTGCCCAAGCAGTCTGGGATTGAGCTGTGTCAAAACCTGCGATCGCAGGGAGACGCTACCCCTGTACTATTTTTGACAGCTAAAGATACCCTAGATGCCCGTGTGCAGGGGTTAGATGCGGGTGCAGATGACTATTTAGTAAAACCCTTTGAGCTACGGGAGCTACTGGCACGGGTGCGGGCGCTGCTGCGCCGTAGCGATCTATTTAGCACTAAAGCAGCCGTTGAGGAAGATACCGCCCTTAGCACTCGCCTTAGTGCAGAAGGGTTAGCGCTAGATGTAGAAAACCAAGTCGCCTATCGCAATGGGCGGATGATTGCCCTCTCTGAAAAAGAATGTCGGCTGTTAGCCTTTTTAATGCAGCATCCGCAGCTTTTAACCCACGAAGAAATTTATCAACAGGTCTGGCCCACAGAAGAAAAGCCAGCCAGCAATGTATTAGCTGCCCATATTCGCCTTCTGCGTCGCAAAATTGAGGCACCTCTTGAGGTGCCGCTGATCCACACTATTTACGGCAAAGGCTATCGCTTTGGCACAAACGCCGCCGACTGACTCACTCTAACGATTGGCTCCTAGCGATTGGCATCATAGAGCAATTTTCCCCCAATCAATAAACCCACAATAGTAGGCACCCAAGCTGCCACAAAAATCGAAAGCACCCCCGCTTCCCCTAGCGATCGCGTGGTAAACGAAACGGTATAGTATCCAAAAATAATGGCAAGGCTGAGGCCAAAGCCCTTTGAGCTAGAGCGCTGTCGCTGCTGTAGCCCTATCGCGGCACCCACCAGGGCAAACACTACACAAATGAAGGGAAACGCCACCTTGGTCTGAAGCCTTACCGCAAGCTGACGGGTGTACTTCACTTCTCCGGTGCCTTTAATTAACCGCCAAAAGCGATAGGTATCAATAATGCTCATTTCATCGGCAGCACGGGTCTCGGTGGCGAGATCTAGGGGGCCACGAGACAGGGGAAAGGCTGTTTTGGCAAAGGTGTTGATGGCCTGATAGGTTTGGGCATCGGCACTCAGTGCATAGGCGGTACCATTCACTAAATCCCAAACCTGGGTTGCGGGGTTCCAGCGGGCTGCATCTGTGACCAAAATTTGGGAGAGCATTCCTTGGGTGAAGCTTAAGATGGTTAGATCTTGCATGCGATCGCCATCAAACCGTCGCGCATAAAACACCCGTGAGAGTGAGTCCTTCTCAAATTCTCGGTAGAAAATATTTTTATCTCTAAAAACGGGTCTAGGCTGATTGATCGCTTGGTTCATCAACTGCGCTGCTTGCAGATTGGCAACAGGCACCACAAATTCACCTAGGGTAAAGGTCACAACCGTGACCCATAGCCCCAAAAGCAGTCCCGGCACTGCGAGCCGAATAGCACTAATGCCAAGACTCCGAAATGCCGTAATTTCGTTGGTTCGCGCTAAACGGCTATAAACAACCAAACACGCCAATAGCATCGCCATTGGCAAGGCCAACACTAAAAAGCTCGGGATTTTTAAGCCTAAAACCTGAAGAGCCGTACCAAGGGGAAGCCCCTTTTCACTCACCTGCCGCAGTAAATCAAACAGAGAGCCTAGGGTGAGGCTAATCCCTAAAAACGTACTGACGCCAAACAAAAACGGCATCCATAATGCCCGCAGTAGGTAGCGATCGAGGGTGCCCCAGCTCAGAAGA
>JAGVDA010000292.1 GCA_020058975.1 Thermosynechococcus sp. WC_1
CAGTTTTATCAATTTATTTGGCAACTATTTTTTTTGGAGTACATTCTCTTCCCACTGGCGTGTCTGTGGAAGGGTTAGCCATTTAGCGTAGGCCACAGCGCTCAACCCACGCCGTGTCCCAAGGGGAACCGCCTACTTCTAAGCAGCACAGGCTGCTGTGCGCCTCAAGCAATAGCTCGGTCTTTCCATTGACCTTGTGCCATAGCTTTAGCATTAACTGCCCGTTGGTGGTGTCTCGGCAGACAAACTCAAGCCCCTGGGCGGTTGGCGCTCGCACAAACGCTCCTGACTCGGCTGTGGTTGCGGTAAGTTCGACCGTGTGGAGATCGCTGCTCGCCCTCATTTTCCAACTTCCCCAAGGGGAAACTTCCCACTCTACCGTCGCGTTCCAAGGTACAAACTCATAAAAGTTGCCACGATAGTGAATGCCCACCATTGCCGCAGATTCCATCCAGGCAATCACCTGTCGCCGTCCGCCCCCTGCGGTGAGGGCGAGGTCGGGTTCTTGGTCAAAGGCATTGCAGTTAAGCCAAAACCACTTGGTAGGAAACGCGCCACCCCAATTTTTTTCGCTATAGGCCGGAGCATTGGTAAAGGTATATCGCTTGTCGTTCCATTCTGCCCAGCCTGTGGCAAAGCCGTGCGCCATTAAAATTTGCCATCCCGGCTCAAAAATTTGAAACTGAGACAGCCAACCTGCCGTAGATTGCTGTGCTTGCCCAGATTTTCCCCAACCATAAACGGGCTGAATGGCATACTGCCACTTTGCCACCTGCCCAGAACCCGGATCTTTCAGAATGCCCTGGTGATGCGTGGCGGTGGCTTGATAGCCTTCTTGGATATGATGCTCAAAGGCTTCAGGCTCAAGCAAAACAGCAGGTTGTGCTAGATCTGTTTTACGCCAATGACCGTGACCTAACGCCTGAGTCCATGCCCAGAACTGATCAACCTTCGGAAAGGTGCGACACAAATATTCTTCATTTGGCCCTAAAATTTGGGCTGCACCGTCGCTAAAGCCTTTGCCCGCAGACGGATTTTGAATGGAGTACATGAAGGCAAAGGTTTGCCCATACTCAGGCAACGTTAAACGGTAATACCAGCCTTCAAAAAACCTGCGATCGGTACCATCCCCATGAAACCCACTGTGAGGCGTTTGAAGCGCATGAGTTGTAAAGGAAGACTTCATCTCGTGTAAATCGCCGTAATATCAAAATTTTGAGGAGAGCTGAGTCAAAACATCTCTGAATTGTTTACACGCGATCGCCCAGTTTCATCTGCTCTGCCTCAATCGCCTCAAATAAAGCGCGGAAGTTACCTTCGCCAAACCCTTGCGCCTGTTCTCGCCGCTCAATTAGCTCAAAAAAAAAGTACGCTGCTCAAAAATAGGCTGAGAAAAGATTTGCAGCAGTATAGATTCTGGCGCACTGTCTTTCCAGTCCATCAAAATGTGCTGAGCTGCGATCGCCTGCATTCCCTCAAGCAAAGATGGAGGGTGCTGCAACTGCTTTAACCGGTGCTTTAGCTGAGTATAGTAAGTGACGGGCACAGACAAAAATGACATTCCCCGTTCTCGCATCTGCGTAACGGCCTGCACGATGTTAGGCGTCTTCAGCGCAATGTGCTGAATGCCAGAGCCTTGATTTTCATCTAAAAACTCTTGAATCTGAGACTGAGCTGAAGACGGTTCATTAATGTTGAAGTAAATGTCTCCGTCTCTAGACTTCAGCACTTTACTGTTGAGTCCCGACGTTTTCGTCTGGATTTGAAACGCTTGCTGTACCTCAAAGCCAAATAAAGCCTGATACCAAGCCACCGCCTGCCCTAAAGCCCCAGCCGAAACGTTTAAGACAACGTGATCAATACTGGTAAAGCCTGTCACTCCCAAAGCTTCAAACTTGGCGTTTTCCTGTGCCGAAGCTTTGGGGTTAAAAAACGTTTGGCAAAAGTCCACATCAGAACTGTTTTCAATGAGCGTATGGCTTAGAGAACCCCAACCATTAATTTTTGCCCACTTTAGATCTTTCCCTAGATATGAGCACTGAAGCGGAATTTGAATCTGATCCGCCTTCGCCAACAGTTGTTCAATGCCACTTACACTCAAGGCGATATCTGCAACACCCGGGGGATGTTTCTTTAAGTAGTCTGCAACAGGGCTATCAGCACTCAGCGGAGAAGATAAGACGAAGTAAACAGAACCATGCTTTAAAACTTCGGTCGCGGTGTGGCGATTGGCAGTGTGGCTAACGACCTGACACCCCATTGATTGGATAAACCAGTCGCGTTGTTTAGAAACGTCTTCAACGTAAAAGTGAATGTGGTCAATTTGCATAACAAGAGCGTCCATCCCATAGACAGATGAGGGTTTGTCGTCGAAATGGGTCATCTATCAATGAATTAACCCCAAAATGAGAGGGCGATCTCAAAAGCAGTACCTAACTAAGATAATGTAGCGCGTCCGTTAATATATGTTCCAAACGCATCATCTCAAGCTGCATCAATGGGAACACTCTCCTAAGACGCCCGATCTCAACTTTAGTTGCCAAGATGCAAGGTAGCAGTTGCCAAGGCACTGACCTTGGTTCAAAATCTATCCGCATTGCCTCAGATAAAGCTAAGCTGCTGGATGGGTGATGAAAACAACCCCAATTCTTACAATAAGTTGCTAGGGTAAAGTAACGAAATGTTTCAATCCTTGAGTAAGGGTTATGCCAATCATGTTTGCCGAGAATGCCGCTGAGTCATCTAATGCTATAGATGTCGGTGGATACGGTTCTGAGGTGCCGCTGAATCTGACGGTGTTTTGTGACCTAGATGGGCCGCTGATTGATGTGTCGCGGCGCTATTACAAGACCTACCAGCTGGCGATCGCCGAAACTCAGGCACATTTTCAAGCACAGGGGCGATCGCTTCTGTTAACGCCTCTGGGCGAACCCCAATTTTGGCAAATGAAGCAAGAGCGAATGCCCGATGCAGATATCGCCTTTTGCTCTGGACTTCAGGATGAACAGATTGACCTGTTTTTGTCCAAAGTTCTTGAGATTGTCAATCAGCCTATCCTGCTCCAAGAAGATCGGCTACAGCCTGGGGTAATGCAGTCTTTAGCGCAACTACGTCAGCATGGCGTGCAGCTTTCACTGGTAACGTTGCGCTGTCAGGCTGAGGCGAAACAAGTGTTGCAAGAGTTTCACTTAGCCCACTACTTTGATCATATTTGCGGCACAGAAGATCGGTTTGCAGCCTATCAAAACTACGCTGAAGGTAAGCAGGCTATTTTAGAAAACCTGATGCGCAACGTGAGCGATGATTGCAGTCAGTTTTGGGTGATTGGCGATACTGAAGCTGATGTATTAGCGGGTCAGGCGCTAGGGTTATCGACCGTTGCAGTCACCTGCGGGATCCGGAGTCAAGATTACCTACAGCGCTTAGAGCCTACTGCGGTTGTAGCAGATCTACCTACGGCGGTGAAATACCTGTTGGCAAGGGTGAAATAATGCCAATCATGAAAGATTTGGGCGGCTGTAGCCATTTGGTTAAACTTCGGCACCTCTCTTACGGTCAGCCCTAACGCAGTGGGATAACCACGACCGTCTAATAAGTTTTTACTGTGCGCCATTCTGAAGCTGTTGTTTTAACGTTTCTAAGATAGACCAGCGCTGATCTAGAGAATGCTTTTCAGTTTCTGCGGTGGCTTCAACCACAATACCAGGACATTTTGTATCACAAAGCTGCCGCTGGGGGAGCGATAGACAAAGCTGCTGATATAGCCAGTCCTCTGGATAGAAGTAGCCGTTGGGCGGAAGTGATTCCGTTAAGGCAGGGTCTTCTAAATCTCCTGTAAATGTAATGCCTTCAGCGACATCGTCCAAGACAGCTTCCTGGAGCCAAATTAGCTCTGAGGTTTGGGTTGCCAGCCGATGGTTATAGCTTTGTAAACAGCGATCGCAAACCAAGGTCACAATCGTTTCTGCGGTTGCCGAAACCTGAAGGTAGTTGCCATGATGCACTACCTTAATTTGACCCTGCACAGGCGTTAACGACGCTAAATCCGCCAAAGGGGCATTTACCGAAATATTCTCAGTTTGCTCTGGGGCGCGGGTCAACTGAGGCAAAAAAATAGGATCCATGACCATTGATCTTCCGATATTGTCCAGTTGTTCCGCTTTCTTACTCCCCTCGCCCTTTATGGGAGAGGGGCTTTAACTCGAAGTGTCTGGCAGCTTTAGCCCTACCACAAGACACCGCTGAGGCTCTTGACCGCGACTGTAGGTTTGTAAATCTTCGGCCTCACCCAAAATGGTGTGAATCAGGCGACGTTCAGCAGGCGGAAGTGGGTTCATCGCCACTTCTAAACCCGTCTCTCTGACCTGTGCTGCTACATCATCTGCCAATTGAGCTAACTGAAGGTAGCGCTGCTCTCGGTG
>JAGVDA010000104.1 GCA_020058975.1 Thermosynechococcus sp. WC_1
ACTATAAATTCGAGGCGCTTCGTCACTTCCTTGCGTGTACCCTGCTACACGAACGTTTTGGCTTCGAGGCGCATACTCTATTTTTGGAAGACTCACAATGACTCGCTCCTGATTCCTGCTGTTCCTAATTCAAAATTTTACGCATCTAATGCACTTTGCAAAACCACCCTTTACACTCTTTAATGCAAATACTCAAAACAGCCTTACCAGCCAAAGGCGGAAAGCGGACTGCTCATTTGAATCGTTTTTGCAACTGCCACCGGCGAAGGGCTGTCTTCTGAAGGTTCCTGCTGGTTGGCAGGAAGGCGAGCTTCTGAACAAAAAGATGCGGTGCTAAACCCACCAAATCGTTTGACGGTGCTGGTTCGCAGGCGAAGTTCAGGGGTTTCAAACCAGAAGCGTTCGATGGAACTCATCGTTTCGTACTCGGTGGTGAGGTTGAGTCCACCCTCTGCATCCAGATGATATCGCCCGACGACGGGGACGATTTCTGCATATCCGCGTTCTCTCAGCAGCCGACCGCACAACGGATTATCCTGATCGGGCACGATCGCAAAGACTGTTTTTCCTTCATGACCGCCTTCGCTATCGCGATCCCATCCCATGGTGCCTTGCCACGTCACGCGCGATCCACAGACCGCTAACTGCGGATCGACCTCATGAAATCGGCACAGTTCTTGAACATCTGGGTCTGAGGCGGCGAGGGCAAACACTGAGATTTCGGAGTCTCCTACTTCTGCGCGACGAAAGGCGAGGTGATGGGTCGTTCGCTGCGATCGCCATCGTCCTGCACTTCTCTCAAAAAAATCAACCACTTCCAACATGCTGCTACCTAAACCTTTCGCTTAATTCTCAAGCACTTGTACAACGAGGCGACCTTCAACAGCATAGCGAAAAAGCACCCGCCAAACCCTGTAGAGTAAAGAAAAACTACCCATGAGCGTTGTATATGTCACCTTGGCCTGGTTTAGTAACGGTTTTCGCATTAGCGCTCTACTTTGTGCTGACTATTAATGTGGGTCGGGCGAGGGCTAAGTATGGGGTGCCTGTGCCGCAAATGAGCGGCAACCCAGACTTTGAGCGAGTTGTGCGGGTTCACTACAATACCCTAGAGCAGCTTGTTTTTTTTCTGCCGCTCCTATGGATTTTTTCGCTGTACATTGACCCGATTTGGGGTTCGGCAATTGGTGCGATTTGGGTCATCGGTCGAGGTTTATATGCTTGGGGATATTACCAAGCCACTGAAAAACGGGGGCCAGGCTTTGCGATCGCCTCTCTAAGCGGCATGATTTTGCTATTAGGCAGCTTAATTAAACTAGGTCTACTGGCCTTCAAGACGCTGGTCTAAGCTGCTGCCACCGAACCCAATACAATCTTTGGAATCAGCAGCCCCTCAGACAGCATCCCCATTCCTAAAAACTGCGCTGACACAGCATAGACTCGTATCCATGATTCAGGGGTATCGGCACTCATTTCCACCGATTGCCCCTGACACCAGCGGATAGCAGACAATTCATCAAGGGTACAGTGGGGCATCTCTTTAAGCGCCACCGTAGGGTCGGTCAGCACAAGGGAGCCTTGATTCACCCGTTCCTCCAGCGTTTCTAGAGAAATGCTGTTCGCCAAATCAAGCCCACAGCTTTGAGTGCGCACGAGCTGCGCTAAGGTGCCGCCCACTTGCAATACCTCCCCCAGATCGCGGGCAATGGAGCGGATATAGGTACCAGGGCCACAGGCAATCTGAAGCGTTACCTCTGGATGATCTGGATCTAGTGCCTGCCAGTCTAAAATCTCAATGCCATAGATCTCCACCGTTCGTGGCTCCGGCTGTATCACTTCGCCTTTACGCGCGAGTTTGTAAAGCCGCTGACCATTGACCTGAATCGCGCTATAAATCGGCGGAATTTGCTGAAGTATCCCTTCAAAGGCGCTGAGAGCCTCAGCCACTTCCGCTTGTGTGACCTGTGCAGCAGGGTGAACTTGCAGCACTTCACCTTCTAGATCATCCGTTGTGGTTGTAATCCCAAGACGAACAGTAGCGCGGTAGGCTTTGGCGGTCGGCAAAAATTGCAGCAGCCGTGTTGCAGAACCAACCGCGATGGGCAATACCCCCGTTGCCAAGGGATCTAACGTACCGCCGTGGCCTACCCGTTTTGTCTTCAGCAGGCGACGGACACGAGCAACACAATCATGGGAAGTCCAGCCTGTCGGCTTATGTAAATTAATAAATCCAAACACGCGCAGCAAAATCCCTTAAGCGTAAACACACTATTTTTTGATGCCTTCAGGCTTAACGCCATCGGGAATTAACCCATTAACAGGCAGAGATTTAATAATACTTAAGGGCAGCGGGAAACGACTTAACGCTTCAGCCCCTGCTGGACTCAAAAAGACCTGATTACTCTGTTGACCTCTTAAATAAGCCTGCATAAAAACCAGGCTCAAAACGTTGACGTAAGATCGTGCTAATTCCGGTGATGGGCCTTCTAATCCTTTGATTTGAGACAGCCCTTCAGCCGCTTGACTCGAGGGGGCAATGGTTGAGAAATGGTTGCTGTTTTCAATTAGAACCAAATAGCGCTGGAGCGCCTTCAGTTGAGAAAACGGCTGAATTTGCTCTGGCAATGCCGGAGCGACAATATCTCGCCCACCCGCGACGATCATGATGGGCACTTTAATCTGAGCCAAACTATCCGCGCCAAAGACGCCGCTGGTGATGGGGTTAATGGCGATCGCCGCTTTAATGCGAGCATCCGTCAGTTGGTACTGAGCAGGGGGTAGCCGCAGTGCCTGACACTGAAGCCCCAAAGAAATATTGAGGGTCGTATTAAGCTGTTGCCCGCAGTTTTGCCGCAGTGTATTGAAACTTAGCGGTGCCCCCGCCCCCGCCAGACTGGTATAGCCCCCAAAAGATTGACCAATAATGCCCACCTCGTCAAAATTAATCTTGCCTTGGAAGCGTGCATCAGCCTGAGACAGAGACTGCAAAGAATCTAGCAAAAACTGGATATCCAAAGGACGATCTAAAAACTCTAAGGGAGCCGCCACCTCTCGCCCACGCCCTTCGAGCAATGACTGGAGCTGCTGCTTATTACTACCCGGATGTTCTGGCACCGCAACCGCAAAACCATAGGAGGCCAAGTGCTGAGCGAGGTAAGCATAAGACTCGCGATCTGAATTTAGACCGTGGGAAATAACCACCAAGGGCTGAGGCGAATCGGTGACGGGCAAGTAGAAATCAGTGACAAATTGGCGAGACTGAGCGGTATATTGCAGCCTTTTTTGAGTGGAATCCTGGAGGGTAAGGGTGATTTTATTCCACTTCAAAACCCCAGGCTGCTTAAACTGCTCCAGTTTTTTGGCATCAGAGTCAGACAGCGGCGCGGCCTTTGACAATGCCTGAATTTGCCGAGTAACCGTATCCCCCTGTTTTAAGAACTGATTCGCCGCGCTCACCAACCCCACAATTTCTTCAACATTGACCACCACATCAGGGGTAGGATACTGACGCAAAATGGTCAGCGGCGTTAAGCCTTGAGGGTCTGATGCTGCCAATACGAGGGCAGACCGCAGCGCATAAAAGCTGCCTTGACGACTTCCGGTTTGAATGAGCTGACTAACGCGACTGAGCAGCAGCTCACCAGGTGGTGAGTAAAAAAACTGGCTCAGCGCCACTGGCGACAGCTCTACTTTTTGCTGTAGCCCCTCTCGCAGTTGCGCCAACTGCTCAGGCTTAACCAACCGCGCATAGGACACCAAATCTTCGGTCAAAACGCCGTCACGGGCATAGGTTTCAAGGGCGCGTACCGAAATTGATCGCCCCAATATTGAGTAGTTAAACAAGATGCGATCTGCTGCGATCGCAGAGCCACCACCACCGCCAACCCCCAACGAACCCAGCGAGAATGCCGCCGCCAAACTCCAACGAACCCAGCCTTCGCTCCAAGTACTATAAAACGATCGCACGTTTTTATCTCCCGAAAAGCAGAGCCTGATATATCCTATTACCCTGCAAGAAATCCAGTCACATTCTGTAAGAATGCTTGACTACCAGAGCGCATTTTTAATTCGGTCTAAGTCTTCAACAGAAAGGGAAGAAACGCCGCGCAATAGCAGCGGCTGAATACTTTGCGCCTGAATGGAAGCCGGATTTAAGAAGATTGCCGTATTGGGCTGCTGCTTCACATAGGTTCTAAAAAATGCAAGCCCCAGCGCCCGCATATAAATCCGCGCCACTTCTGGGGTTCTGCCAATCAGTTCCTTGGGGGTAACAAAGGCACGCTCAGCAGGCTGAAGTTCGTCAATGGTCGAAAAGTGAGTCGCGCCGTCAATTAACACGAGGCGCTTTTCAATATTAGGGAGCCAGGTAAACGGCTCAATCTGCTCTGCCAACGGCGGCGTGATGCTGTCAGAAGT
>JAGVDA010000494.1 GCA_020058975.1 Thermosynechococcus sp. WC_1
AAAAACATGGGTTCTCTTGGCGGCATCATGAAAATGATTCCAGGCATGAACAAGATTTCGGGCGACCAGCTTCAGCAAGGCGAAGCGCAGCTGAAAAAAGTGGAGTCTATGATTAACTCCATGACCCTAGAAGAGCGTCGTAATCCCGACCTGCTCTCTAGCTCCCCTAGTCGCCGTCGCCGTATTGCGAAAGGGTCGGGACATAAAGAGCCTGACGTTAACAAACTCGTCAGCGACTTCTCGCGGATGCGCTCCATGATGCAGATGATGGGGCAAGGCCAATTCCCAGGTATGCCCGGGTCGCCGTTTCCAGGAATGGGTGGCAGTCCAGGTGGGCAAGGCGGTGCTAAGCAAAAAAAGGTGAAAAAAAAGAAAGGCTTTGGTACACTATAACGATGGGCAAAAAATGTCTGAATGTAGTAAACAAACGATTAAAATCGCTTTGTGCTACAAACACAAGCCTTAAGAAGGGCTTAGAACCGAATTAGGAGAAACCATTCCTCAGCATGATCAAGATTAGACTTAAGCGATTTGGCAAAAAACGTGCGGTTTCCTACCGGATTGTGGCAATTAATAGCCGCGATCGCCGAGATGGGCGTCCG
Organism: Thermosynechococcus sp. WC_1; assembly: GCA_020058975.1. GTDB lineage: Bacteria > Cyanobacteriota > Cyanobacteriia > Thermosynechococcales > Thermosynechococcaceae > JAAURS01. Next base: position 603 of record JAGVDA010000494.1, read on the forward strand.
TTAGAAGAGCTGGGCTTCTTTAACCCCATCAGTGACGAACTGACCCTTAAGGTTGAGGCCATCACAAAGTGGCTGGCGGTTGGGGCACAGCCTTCAGAAACCGTTCGCGATATTTTGGTTAGGAACAACATTCTAGAAAGCAATAAGTCCTACACCAAAGCTTAAGGCAATGTCACCTGCTGTTACTACCACACCCAACTACATAGCGTTGGTGCGTTTTCTGGTTACTCCTTTTTTGGAGTTTCCAGAATCGTTGGTAGTGGACTGTGAGGTTTCTGGAGCGCGGCAGCGTGTTCTGGTGCGAATTGCATTTGCAGCTTCTGATAAAGGGCGTGTTTTTGGTCGAGGCGGTCGAACCCTACAGGCGATTCGCACGGTACTAGAAGCAGCAGCCAGTTTAGAAGAAAAATCAGCTTACTTAGAAGTATTTGGGGAGCGAGAGACAGCGGCAGCAGACGCTGTGCCTGTGCAACGGAGTGATGCACCGCGTCCTCGCCCTCAACTGCGAAAGGGGTAATGAGACGTTAGTTTCTGCTTTTAATGAATGCTTAGAGCGTTTCGGACATTCGGGAGGTGAGTGAAAGCGTGGCAGAAATTCGTTTGGGCGAGAATGAGTCAATCGAATCCGCACTGCGTCGGTTTAAGAAGAAAATTCAGAAGGCTGGCATTTTGTCAGAGGTGAAGCGTCGGGAGCGTTATGAGAAACCGAGCCTCCAAAAGAAGCGTAAGGCAGAAGCCTCTCGTAAGCGCAGCCGTTAGTTTGATATCTAAACCAGTTGATTTCTAAACTCTAAAATAATTTTGTTTGTGTATGATGCTGCTTATTTATGAAGCAGCATCATTTGTTTTTGAGAGTGTTTTAAGGGATTGAAACCATCATGAGTTTAGGCACAACCATTGCGGCGATCGCCACGGCTATTGTGCCCCAGCAGGGGAGCATTGGAATTGTGCGGTTGTCTGGAGACGAGGCGGTGGCGATCGCCCAGCAGTTGTTTGTGGCACCGGGTCAGCAGCAGTGGGAGAGCCACCGGATTTTATATGGCTATATCCGCAACCCTCAGACCCAGCAGCTTATTGACGAGGCGCTATTGCTGCTCATGCTGGCTCCACGTTCTTTTACCCGCGAAGACGTAGTAGAGTTCCACTGTCATGGGGGGATGATTCCGGTGCAGCAGGTATTGCAAGCGTGTCTAAATGCTGGGGCACGGCTTGCCCAACCAGGAGAGTTTACCCTACGAGCATTTTTGAATGGGCGGCTAGATTTAACCCAAGCCGAAGGGATTGCGGATTTAGTGGGTGCGCGATCGCCCCAAGCGGCTCAGACGGCGCTAGCCGGAATCCAGGGCAAACTGGCGCATCCCATTCAGCAACTGCGGCAGAGATGCCTCGATATTTTGGCTGAAATTGAGGCACGCATTGATTTTGAAGAAGACCTACCGCCCTTAGATGAGCCATTGATTACACAGCAGCTTCAGGCCGTTGCCACAGAAGTAGAGCGTTTGCTTGCTACAGCAGATCGCGGGGAATTGCTGAGGACAGGAATTAAAGTTGCGATCGTAGGGCGGCCTAATGTGGGCAAGTCTAGTCTGCTCAATGCCTGGAGTCGGTGCGATCGCGCCATTGTCACCGATCTACCTGGCACCACACGGGACGTTGTGGAATCGAGTTTGGTGGTCGCAGGGATTCCGGTGCAGGTGTTGGATACGGCGGGGATTCGGGAAACGGAAGACCGCGTGGAGAAAATTGGGGTGGAGCGATCGCGCGGGGCTGCCCAACAGGCAGATTTAGTATTGCTCACGGTCGATGCCGCTTCTGGCTGGACTGCGGCAGATCAGGCACTCTACGAAACATTGCGAGAACAGCCGCTGATTTTGGTGATCAATAAGGTAGATTTAGCCAGCCCAAATCAGGTGACGTATCCTCAAGAGATTCAGACTGTGGTGATGACGGCGGCATCGCAGAACCAAGGGATTGAGGGATTGGAAGAGGCGATCGCCGCTACGGTTGGGCAGGGGAATCTTCAGGCTGCTAACCTAGATTTAGCCATTAACCAGCGCCAAGCCGAAGCGTTAACCCGCGCTCATGTTTCTTTGGGGCATACGCTGCGATCGATTGTCGAGAAGCTGCCGTTGGATTTTTGGAGTATTGATTTGCGGGGAGCGGTGCAGGCGTTTGGAGAAATTACCGGAGAGGATGTGACCGAATCAGTTTTAGACCGGATTTTTAGTCGCTTTTGTATTGGTAAGTAATGTTCAATCATTAAACTATCTCTAGAGAAAAATAGAGAGAGGGGCAGGATGGTAATGTTTGACGAAAGGATAGCTCAACTGAACTCAGAGAGAAGGGCAAAAATCGAGGCAAGAACCGATACACTTCATCAAGAATATGTTGTGCCTCGGGAAAGGCTAAAGCGGCCTCATGAAGAAATGGATTACTAAAATTTTATTTCTAGAGAGAATATTTTGATACATTAATAATTTATTTAGGGCTGTTAAAAATGAAACTGCATTGGGCATACTCTTACACGAGAGCCTCCTTCATCTGAATACTGTCATGTCGTTAGTTATGCCATCAGTGGACTTAAGCAAGGAACTGGGTAAGTTACCCACAGGAGCCACAGAATCAACGGTCTCAAGTATTTTTCTCCCACCTCTACTTGAAGCACTAGGCTTTAATGAATTAGAGCGCTACAGCCAATATAGAACGGGAAAAGGAACTGATTGTGTTGATTTTGCTGCAAGGAAGAATTTTGGAAACGATGAATTTCTATCTTCTCGATCAAATCCGTATTTGCTCATAGAAGTAAAGGGTCAAAAAACGGATAATGGATTATCTATTAATTTGCAAGAGGATACACGTCAATA
>JAGVDA010000188.1 GCA_020058975.1 Thermosynechococcus sp. WC_1
CAATTTAAGCCATCGAGATCAAAATCTATGTCAATCACTTTTCATGAACTTGCCTATAAGGTCATAAAGGACGAAAAGCGACCTTTGACTGTAAGCGAGATTTGGAGTATTGCACAGTCAAAAGGATATGACAAAGAACTTGTAACCAAAGGGAAAACGCCCTCACACACACTCGGTGCAAAATTGTATATAGATGTTCGCGACAATCCAGACTCAGATTTTATCGCTACTGGTGAAAGGCCAAAAAAATTCATTTTACGCTCACTTTTAGAAAATATTGGGACGAAGATTTTAGACGTCCAGGTATCTGAGAAGCCCCAAAAATTTGAGTATCTCGAAAAAGATATTCATCCTTTTCTTGTTTATTATGGATTTTACTATCTTAAGTCCTACCTTAAAACTATTCGTCATAGTAAATCCGAAAAGAAGGGGTTTGGTGAATGGGTGCATCCAGATATAGTTGGATGCTATTTCCCATTCAGTGATTGGAAAGATGAAGTAGTTGAAGTAAGTTCGATGATTGGAAATACTGCTATTAAATTATTATCCTTTGAGTTGAAGCGGGAGCTATCAATAAGTAATTTGCGCGAAGCATTTTTTCAGTCTGTATCCAATTCATCTTGGGCTAATGAGAGCTACTTAGCAGCGACTAAAATTGACGAAGACGATGAATTTCGTAACGAGCTTAAAAGACTTTCAACTTCCTTTGGTATCGGTATTGTAAGAATTGATATTGAAGATCCTGATTCGACTGAAGTAATCTTTCCTGCCAGGTCTAAAGATTTTGTGGATTGGGAAACGGTTAATAAGCTTGCAGGCATAAATCCAGATTTTCGGGAATTTCTAAGACGTATAAAAATAGACATTTCAAGTCGTGAAATAAGGCGAGAACTGTATGATCGAGTTTTTGAGAAAGAAGATTTAGTGAATTTATTGGCTAAGAGAAAATAATAAAACTAGCTTGCGGTGAATTTTATAAATCCCAAATACATCCTCTAATCGAGGCAGTATTGGTAGGTTGGGTGGAGCGTTAGCAGAACCCAATACTCTCATTTATCTTTCCTGAAACTGGAGCCTTGAGCTTGTGGATGATAGGGCGATCAGGGAATCGATGGCGCTACGCTCATTTCCGCGATGCTCCGTTCCGTGTAGTCCAACTTAATCTGTCAAGCAGTCAAAAAGCTGCTTGACCGTGATTTCAATTACTCCTGCAAAAGCGGGGACTGGCAGCACCATTTGCGGCTCATCAAAACATCGTAACGTCTGATCTAATTGATGGACAAAGATACAAGATTCCTCAGAATCAATCATCCAGCCCATCTCTGTGCCATGTTTTAGGCAATGCAAAATATTTCGATTGATCTTAGTTTGGCTTTGTCCAGGAGACAGAATTTCGATTACCCAATCAGGATGCAGTTCAAACCGATTGGATACCCTGCCATTTGGCTCTCTAGGAATACGTTCCCAACGAAAAACTGAAATATCTGGAACAACTGAACGTCCTCCAAAGGTGCATCGAAGTTCGGGATACGCATGGGCAACTTTTGAAGGACTGAGCGCATCATCTATCTCTCGCGTCAAATCCCGCTGCAACGTACTATGTTCACCTTGAGGCATGGGCTTTTGGACGATTTGACCGTCTATATATTCACTGGCAGGCTTCGTTTCGGGCTGCTGAAGGAAGCCCTCTAAGGTAATGATTCCGGTCGATGTTTGAACCATAGAACTTGAACTAAGCAACTCTAGAGGTTATTGCTTTATCTCATATCGTCAGTGTAGCTCAGTCAATGTTGATGGAGTGCGGAGCCTTTGCGCTTGCGGATGATAGAGCGATCAGAGTATCAACAGTGCTGCGATCGCATTCCCATATAAGAATGTTGCTTAGAAACAGAAAAAGAGGGCTAGCGGCGATCGCCCCATCAAACATTCTTAGCAATACTCATCCGCTGATGCAGAATATGCAAAACCTCAAGCGACTCCGTGCGTGTTCGATAGCGAAGAATGTCGATCGGATCTTGTTATGCTGCGGGAGATAGCGTTAAAGAGACTTTACGGAAGGACATCGGGATTGCTCGCTTGACCTTTGGTCATCGTATTAATCGCTGCCTGTGTAATGATGTCCATCAGTTCTGGCGTATAGGCTACCCCCTCGCCGCGATCAAGCTGTGCCTCACCCTTGGCGATCGCCGCCTTCCACGCAACCATATGACTCTCCGCCGCCTGCATCCGACGAATTGCGTCGCGGATTACCTCAGTCGCATTGCCATAGAAACCGCTGGCGACCTTACCTTTGATATAAGACTCCATTTCAGAAGACAGATTGACGTGCATCGTCATAGAACACCTAGTTGCAATTCATTAAGTGCACATAAAATATCCATATTATGGATATTGTTGAAGCCAGCGTCTTTGAGCTTGCAGACGATAGGCGTGCACTCAATGAGCATCTGCTAGAACGCTTTATTGCAAAGTTTGCCCTTGACCCAACTTTGATTAAATCCAATTCCGCCTACGACGCTATGTGCCCTTATGGCCTCATTACCCCCTAATTCTATCCGGAGTATTGGTAGGCAGGTCTAGGTTAAATACGAGTACGAAGAATTAGCTGTGGATTAGAGAACGAAGATCTTAAAACGAGAATGAAGCCTGAACCGCGCCCTGAATGTCAGGATTGCTAGGATTTGTGGGATTGCTGATAATCACAACGCTGGGCGAAAGCGTGAGGCGATCGCCAATGGGAAACTGATAAAACGCACCGTAGTTGTTTGAGTCAAGCTGACCGAGCGGATTAGCAAAGGTTCGTCCTGCCGATAGCGTCAACACCGACTTTGGGATAATAAAACCACGAATGCCAATCCCAGCACTCCAGTTTTGAAAACTGCGATCTTTAAGACCCGACGTAAGGTCTAAATCACTCCTTGTTAGTGCAGCACCGCCTTCGGGCAGATTGAGAGGGGTTCCGGCTGCAACAGAGTATCGACCAAACACACCGATCTTGCCAAGGCTTGCTTCTGCCTTGATCCCCAAGCTGTCGCTCTGCACAACTTTTTCTTGACGGCGGATAAGAGAATCTTGATCTAACCCTCTAACCCAACGAATCGAAGGACTGCTAGACGTTTGCATGCCTGGATTTGAATCAATAGATTGCCGCAGACGAATGAGATCAGATTGACTATCTTGAAGTGCAGCCAGCTCAAGCTTAAATTCTGAGCGGAGCGTTTTAATGGCAGACTGCTCCTTAGCATTGAGTGGGCGATCGCCTAAAGCATCTAGACAGGAGGCCAGCAGCGCCGCCATTTCGTAGCGGTTGGTCGGCTGTGCTTGCAAACCAGCAGCAGGTGCCCCACAGCGATGGTGTTTAGCCCATTGCGTTAACGACTGTGCTGCTGATGCTTGGGGGGCTTTAGTGGGTGCAGCTATAGTCTGCGCCAGCCGAATGTGAGGCGTTGCCATAGGGCGATCGCTCAAGGGTTGCGCATCCTGTTGCGCCACGGGGAGAGAAACTATGGCTGCGGGAGTTGCCAGAGCAGGTAAGGTTTGACCAAGACCAATGCCTAACAGACCCACCCATAAGGGATTGAGGTTGCTCACTGAATTGACTCCTGACACCACAGGAAGCTTGAGGGAAAACTTTAGCTCTGTCTATTGCGCTTGAACTTAAGGCCATTGCGCTAGACAGCTCTAACTTATGATGCCCAAACACAACCCTAGTTTAAACAGGGACTTAACATTTCGCTGTATTCCAACAGTCAAAGTGAGCGCATTTTGTTCAGTGGATATAAGCACAGCCACGGGTGCTTCACAGCGGCAACAATGTTGGCAACGAGCGGGTCGGTGCGATCACCGTTATTCCCCTCCACCAACGCCAATACTTTTTCTACCTGCTCAAAATTAGGCTGAATATTGAGGTGAGAATGCAGCCAAAGCCGCAAAACCCGCCGCTGTAAGGCAAGGTGGGTCTGCTGTAAAATCTGACGATCTAAAGCTGCCAACAGCGGTGTTGGCACAGTTAACACAGTGGCCTGTATCAGCACCTGTTGAGCTGCCCGATCTAAATAATCTGTCTCCGCCTGCAAAATTTCAGCGGTTTTGGCAAGGGTTGTTTCAATCTGGGGGTTGAAAGCTTGACGCAGTTGGGGTAGTAACTCTAACCGAATTTGATTGCGGCGATAGGTAAGATCTGCATTCATGGTGTCTTCCCAGATGGGGAGCTGATGCTGGGTACAGAATGCCCCTGTTTGCTGCCGTGTAATATCCAATAATGGGCGAATCAACTGTACCTGATCTGAAAGGGGGCGTTGCCAAGCCAGTGCCCGAAGCCCATCCATGCCGCTACCGCGCATGAGATTGTACAGAAGCGTTTCAGCGCGATCGCTTGCTGTATGAGCGGTCAAAACAGCGCTAAATCCTTCCGCCTCTGCCAAGTTTTTCAAAACC
>JAGVDA010000508.1 GCA_020058975.1 Thermosynechococcus sp. WC_1
ATTAATCGTCTCTTCAGAAGAGTTGTTTTTGAGATTGTTCATTAATAAACTATGCATGGTTAATTCTCCAAAATCAATTTCTGAACAAGCGCTGTACTTCAAGCTCATCGCTTCTAGCAACTCCAGAGAAGCCAGTAACCTGTCTCTGGATACCAATCAATTCCTACCAGACGACAACCTCCATGACTGTATCCATCTCCTCCATAAATGTGCTTAATTTCATTCTTGCTTAGAGAGAAAGAACTATCTTCTTGAGATAGATTCTCGATCAAAAGACTTAACATAATTTTCCTCGAAATTTTGCTGCTTGTTTATTTATCAATAGTCAAAACAGTTTTCTGGAACTAGACTAAACCAGGGCTGCTTCATTCTAAGATCTCGACATTTTATGCGTCTATGAGAATGCACTGTTCCAGACATCAGAAATTTTCATTTTCGATAACTGAAATCACCAAAATTCATTCCCCTAAACCTAGAATGAAATAACCCTGGCTATTAATGGTTAAAGTAGCTGTACACGACGGCGATCAAAGGAGCTACTAGGTGGTAACTCGCCAGGGCAACCCCCAAATAAATCTTTTTGCTCACTCTTAGCAATTTCAGGCATCTCTTGTAGAGATTTTTCTCTAATGTCGCCGATCACTAAATTAGACATTCTAAATTCTCCTAAATTAATTTTCTTCAATCAAACTAATTAGTCTGGTCTACATACACAAACTAATAGATATGTGCCATCGTCATTCGTTCTTTTTTCACACACACATGTATCTCCTCCAAGAATATCTTTTGCTTCATTTCTGCTCAAAGAGAAAGAATTATCGTTTTGAGGTAGATCCACAATCAAAAGATTTGACATAATTTATTCTCCAAAATTTGAAGTTTTGTTTTTCAGCAGTCTTTAGAATGACCGACTGAATTTATCTTATATCAATTGATCTAGAAAAGTTTAATTTCAACTAAATCAAGAGATCTATAACTACTATATTTTTGTCACTAAAATATATAGATGTAATTGCAAAAATCTTTGAATCTATCAAGTAAAGAATCAAAGAAGCTCACAATACATACCGCAGGTCACAAACATTTCGTTGTGACAGAGTCCTCCTATCACTAGGCTTGCTTCCTCAGAACGTAATTCTGAAACATCATTATATTGATCTAAAGTCAAATCTCTTCGGTGAGCTGCATTTTTAACTGCACTATTCAGCAACTCATTATTTTCTAGTTCATTAAGATCTAGATTTTGATTAGATAAAAACATAAGATTTTCCTGTTGATGTAAATTAGAGATTATAGAAATGAATAGTTGAACGACTTAAGAACTAGAAGGTGAGTCATTAAGCAGAAACTGGCATGGAAACTGCCTTCATCAGATCTGCAGGGTTATAGTTATCTGTAATCACTTGGGGGCATCTGAAACAAGCTGCATTTCCTTCCTGTTGCCACCATCGACAGTCTCGACGAATAGCACAAGGTGGAAGCTGCTTTGAAACAACAGGGAATTGTTCTGCAATCCGTGTCGCTAAGCGACAGTTTGACCCATCAAAGTGTTGACAACTTTTAGTCTCACAGGCAGATGCGGTACGAAAGACCTCAGCAGGTGTTACCGGCTGAACTTTAGCAATCAATGCTTCTGTTACAGGCTGAACTTTCTTTAGGTAAACCACCCTTGGGGCGTCTATCGTGCCGCTAACGATACCAAACACAACGCTATGATCGAGCGCTGGTCGAGCACTGGGACACAAAGAAACTTTTTCGGCTCTATCGCTTTGCATGATTTTCTATTTTTACTCATTCATTTACTAATTTGCCCCATACACAAAATGTAGATTTCGCTTTACAACGAAATTTTTAGCTCAAATTTTCAAAATTAAAATTCAAGCTCTCGAATAAGATTCTCTAATCTATGACCTTATTTAAGCAAGGGTTTAATTAGTTTTATATAAACCGTAAATCCTAGATTTATGTCCCTTTACTAGTCCATAAATTTGAGATGTCAAGTTATCTAATGCAGTGCAGATGAGACTCATATCCGTCATGGACGTAGTAGAGAAGATTGGGCGGTGACTCATGATCCAGCGCCGCACCTGTTCTCTCGCAAAATAACGGCTCCAAGCGTATTCAGTCGCTTAACATGAATACAGCCTAAAACAACCGCAAAATCCTGGCTTATCGTTCGTCTAGCACTCGTTCACCATGAAAAACAGTATGTCTTTACCCAATAAACCTTCGTCGCTGTCTCACCTAGATGCGTCGGGTCAGGCCAATATGGTAGATGTCTCAGACAAGGTGTCAACGCTAAGAGAGGCGATCGCCCAAGGCACCCTCCGCATGGGTCTAGAGACATTTCACGCGATTGAGCAAGGGAATACACCCAAGGGCGATGTACTGGGCACCGCCCGTCTTGCAGGCATTATGGCTGCTAAGCAAACTTCAGCATTGATTCCGCTGTGCCACCCCTTGCCACTAACGGGGGTGAAAGTTTTCATCACACCAGAACCCAACTTGCCAGGGTATGTCATTGAAGCACGGGTACGAACCAAGGCTGAAACAGGCGTTGAAATGGAAGCTCTCACGGCAGTCTCTATTGCAGCCCTCACGCTATACGACATGGCAAAGGCACTCGATAAAGGCATTACCATTGAATCTATTCATCTGCTGCACAAATCCGGCGGCAAGTCTGGGGAATGGAACGCTTCTGCCTGAGTTCTGAATTTATGTCAAAAGCCCTAAGCTACTACGAGATCTTGCGTATCTCAAGCCAGTCTTCTTCTGCCGAAATCAAGAAGGCGTTTCGCAGACTGGCACGACAGGTGCATCCAGACCTGCACCCGAACGACGCTGAAGCTGCGGCGCAGTTTAAGCTAATCTCGCAAGCCTATGAAGTCTTGGGCGATGCTGAGCGGCGATCGCAGTACGACACACTCCTCAACGAATCGCCTTCAGATAAAGCACCTGTTGAACCTCAGTCCTATCCATCGTGCTATCGACAGGCCATTCATAAGCTGTCTCAGCGAGACTATCGCGGCGCAATTGTAGATTTTACGCAGGCGATCGCCATTTTCCCAGGGGGCACAGAAGCCTATCTAGGCCGCGCTAAAGCCTACGATGCGCTTAAAAATGATAAAGCCGTACTTGAAGACTGCTATCAAATTCTTCAGCGAGATCCCAATGCAGCTCAAGCTTATGTTTATCAAGGGCAAGCCCGACTGCGGTTAGGCTATCCGCAGGGGGCTGTTGAGGCATATACCAAGGCGATCGCCCTAGACACAACATTTGCCCAAGCCTACTATCGTCGTGCCCAAGCAAGGTTAGAGCTAAAAGAGACGGCACTGGCCTACCCAGATCTACAAAAAGCTATCGAGCTATTCCGCGCCCAGCAAAATGGGACTCAAGCTCAGCAGGTAGAGCAACTGCTGAAGACACTCCGACCACCCGCCGCTGCCGCGATGCGCCTACCTCAGACAGGGGTCGCGCAGTTTTTGAAATTAGCCTTCAGCAACCTCCTTGGCATGGTGCTAAACCCTAGCGGCAACCTGCTGCCAGTCTTTGCCCGTTTGACGACTGCTCAGGCAGGTTGGGCAGGGCTTCTCTACGGCTTTATCGCAGTGGGCTGTTGGATATTCGGCAACTGGATGACAAAGACAGATCAGTTTTTATTGCTCCCCAGCGTACTGACTGGGCTGGCGGCTTACCTGAGTGTGGCGATCGCACTTACCCTGACTCGTCTGGTGGCAGCTCGGGGGAGTGGCTCTTATTCAGGCGATCTGTTTGTGTCTGGCGTCGCAAGCTTACCGATTGCCGTGCTGATGCTTGGGGGCAGTTTTGTTACGCCGCTAGGCAGCAGCATTCTGTTCGTTTTAGGAAACATCGCAGGCTGCTACAGCATTTTAATTTTGTACATTGGCTGTACCCAGCTCAGTCACATAGATGAAGCGCGTGCAATGGTGGCAGTACCCTTCATTGTTTTGATGGGTCGTTGGGCATTGTCATTTCTTTGAGGCTAAAGCTGAAAGAACCTGACGTGGTAACATTGCGAGACTCTTTAATCTTGCGCTGCACCTCACCCCTTGCTGATTGAAACCATGCGGCCTCATTTTCTCTCTATCCTTCCAGCCTTGAGTAAGGTTTCTGATCTGTACATCAAGGCAGAGCAAGCCCCAACAGATACCTTAAACGGCTGGTCTTTAGCAGACCGCGATCCGCGCGTCATTGAGCAGCTTATGCCTTGGTGGGAGTGGCTATACCACCACTACTTTCGCGTGACGACCGACGGCTGGGAGCATGTCTGCCCTGAGAACAAGACGCTCTATGTGGGTTCCCATAACGGCGGTATGGCAGCGCCCGATATGTTCATGATGATGACGGACTGGTTCTGGCGGTTTGGGACAGAGCGTCCGATGTATGGGCTAATGCATCCTAAAGTTTGGCAGGTGATGCCCACGCTGGCACGGATGGCAGTGCAGGGCGGTGCATTACGGGCGCACCCGAGGATGGCGATCGCCGCACTGCGGTCTGGTGCCAGCGTCTTGGTCTACCCTGGCGGCATTCAGGACGTATTTCGCCCCTATCCGCTGCGTCATGACATTCACTTTAATGGTCGCCAAGGGTTTATTAAGCTGGCTCTTCGAGAAGAAGTGCCCATTGTGCCCGCGATTTCCTGCGGTGCCCATGAAACATTGATCGTGCTGACAGACATTTATCCTCAGGTGCAGGCCGTGCGGCAGCAGTTTGGCCTACCTTGGCTCCTTGGCATTGACCCAGAAGTGTGTCCCATCTACTTAGGAATGCCTTGGGGCATTGCCGTGGGGCCATTGCCTCATATTCCATTCCCCGCTACCATTCATACGCGGGTTTGCCCACCCATTGTGTTTGATCGCTATAGTCCCGATGCGGCAAAAGATGAAGACTATGTGAATG
>JAGVDA010000396.1 GCA_020058975.1 Thermosynechococcus sp. WC_1
CGTTAATGAATTCACTAACGAATTGCGCAACGCAAAAGCGAGAAACCCAGCGATTAACCGCGCTGCTGCCAGAAGAATTGCGATCGCAAGTCGCCATTCTTCTATTCAAAGAGATTGATTCAGATCTTGTTCATACGCAGCGATCGCATCATCAAGATTACTCGATTCAGATTGATTTCAGGCGTTGGCAAGCTCTCAATCTAGACCAGCGCAATCTGCTGTTTTGGCATGAGGTTGCACGCATTCAAGGCCAAGGCATCCGGCAATCTTCTCGGGAGGTTGTTGTGATGTCGATAGGAGGCATCGCTTTACTGGTTGAACTGATGGCTCAAAATCTTTTAGGTGTGGTCACAACCCTTGCTGTCACTGGCTTAGCAAGCTATCAGCTTTATCAACAGCATCAGGGAGAACGCGCTTTAAGGGCGGTTTCGGCTGCCGATCAGGATGCCATTCAGCTTGCGATTCAGTTTGGCTATTCGTTTTCAGATGCCTACAACAGTCTATGCAGTGCGCTACAAACTTTAGCGAAGCAAAAATCTCAGAAATCTCATCGAAAAAGGTATCAAGTTCGGCTCAGAGTTTTAGAAATCATGAGTGCGAAAGAAACGTCTCTTTTGAGTCCAGCTCTATCAGGCTCTCAGGCTTCCTTGCAGTATCAGGTTTCTTCTTTATGCAGCTAACCCAAGTCATGGCAAAAGCCGTTCATGAGCCTGAATTTCGCGCCAGGTTTATAGAAAATCCGAAGGTCGTTTTAGATGAGATGGAAATTCCCCTCCCACCTGCACAAAACGTCACCGTATTAGAAAGTCGAGCAGGCGAAATATTCTTTGTGCTGCCTATTTTAACAGAGGAGGAAATTCATCAGCTCCGCAATTCTCTCAATACCGTGCATCCACAACGCTCAGTGCGATCGCGCATTTTGCTCAAGGCCAGGGACGACCCAAAGTACAAAGCCCAGCTCATTGAGGAACCCAAAAAAACGCTGAAAGCGGAAGGACTTCTCATCCCCGATGCTTCAACCGTCACCCTCTTAGAGAACAGCCCCACGCAGCTTTTTATTGTTTTGCCCCAAGTCCATTCTCATTCCCACTGATTACCCTGGAGACAACAGATGAGTAGAAGTCAGGTTGCGATAGAACGTCTTGAGAAAACCAAACGACATTACAACTCCTGGGTTGTAAACGAAACCTTAGAAGATTATTCGCTACGCTATGCGCCCAAGTCCTTTCGCCGCTGGTCAGAATTTACCGTCGCCAATACGGCCTTGGGCGGTATTTCTTACCTGGCAGACTTTGCCATTGGCGGTTCAATCGCCATTAGCTCAGGCTTTACCAATTCGTTTTGGGCGATTTTTATCTCGGCAATCATTATTTTTGTCACAGGGCTGCCCATCTCCTACTATGCCGCGCGCTACAACATCGACATGGATTTGCTGACGCGGGGCGCGGGATTCGGCTATATCGGCTCTACACTCACCTCCGTGATTTATGCGTCATTTTGCTTTATTTTCTTTGCCCTAGAAGGGGCAATTATGGCTCAGGCGATCGAGATTTACTTCGGCCTTCCGCTGGTTTGGGGGTATATCCTCTGCACTATCGCAATCTTCCCGCTTGTGGTCTTTGGTATGACTCTGCTAGCGCAAATGCAGGTGTGGACACAGCCGATTTGGCTACTGGGCATGTTTGCCCCCTGGATTGCCGTTCTAGTCAAAGATCCTGAATCAATTTCAACCTGGATGAATTTTGCCGGTAAATCGCCTAGCGGTTCTGGGTTCAATTTACTGCTGTGTGCCTCTGGTGCTGGGGTTGCCCTCTCTCTTATTGCCCAAATTGGCGAACAGGTTGACTACCTGCGCTTTATGCCTGACTTAACGGCACAAAATAAAACGAAATGGTGGACGGCTGTTGTCGCTTCTGGTCCAGGCTGGGTGATTTTAGGCGCTTGGAAACAGTGGACTGGCGCATTTTTTACGGCGATCGCAGTCAAAAATGGCGTAGACATTGCCAAAGCCAACGAACCCATCCACATGTACATTGAGGGCTTTAAAGATATCTTCTCCACTCCTGCGGTTTACATGGCCTTGGCTACGTTTTTTGTCATCCTGTCCCAGGTCAAAATCAACGTTACCAATGCCTATTCTGGCTCGCTGTCCTGGTCTAACTTTTTCTCTCGCTTAACCCATGCCCATCCAGGTCGGGTCGTATGGCTCGTCTTTCACCTGATCATTGCCCTGGTTTTGCAAGTTATGGGCGTATTCGATGTGCTTCTGTGGGTACTGGGATTTTACTCCAACGTGGCGATCGCCTGGGTCGGTGCCCTGGTCGCTGATTTGGTCATCAATAAACCTCTCGGCCTTAGCCCCTCCTATATCGAGTTCAAGCGAGCGCACCTTTATGACTTCAACCCCGTCGGGTTTGGCTCCATGATGGTGGGTTCTGTAATCTCTGTCATCGCCTTTTTCGGCTTCATGGGGCCTGGACCACAAGCCTTCTCGACCTTCATCGCGCTGGGCGTGGCGTTTATTCTGTCGCCCATTATTGCGATCGTCACCAAAGGCAAATACTACATTGCCCGTGAAGACGTTCACTTCCGCGACAACCCAGAAGTTACCGGACTCACCAACTGCTCCATCTGCGAAATCGACTACGAACGCGAAGACATGGCCTACTGCCCCGTCTACCAAGGCTCCATCTGCTCTTTGTGCTGTAGTCTCGATGCCCAATGCCATGATGCCTGCAAGGTTGCACCAGCCTAACCCTGCGGAAGGGGCGCAATGTATTGCGCCCTCTAGACTCCTCCAAAGTTTGGCTTTATTATCCCAATTCAGGATTTTTTCCCATGCCTAAAACCCTCTTCAAAGTTGATTTAACCAAATCAATGGATCAGCAAGAACTGCCCGGACATAACCGCTGGCATCCTGACATCCCAGCCGTGGTTTCGGTCAATCCTGGCGAAGTCTTTCGGATTGAATGTAAGGACTGGACCGATGGACAAATCAAAGATAACGATAGCCCTGACGATGTGCGAGATGTAGACCTTACCGTAGTCCACGTCTTGAGCGGCCCCATCTGGGTGAATGGAGCAGAACCTGGCGATATTTTGGTGGTTGATCTTTTAGATATTGGCACACTCCAGGGCGATGAATGGGGGTTTACAGGCATTTTTGACAAAAAGAATGGTGGCGGTTTTTTGACCGACCACTACCCAGAACCCGCCAAGGCCATTTGGGATTTTCAGGGGATTTATACCTCTTCCCGTCATATCCCTGGCGTGAGATTTGCAGGCATTACCCACCCTGGTCTGATTGGCTGTGCGCCTTCCCATGAGCTGTTGGCAACCTGGAATAAACGGGAAACAGAACTGCAAAATTCTCAGCCGGATGTCCGTACCTATGGCACAGGTTTTGCAGGAGATGTCCCTGTCCTGGCGGCACTCCCCAACCCCACCAATGCGATTTTGGGCACCCTGCCCAAATCTGACTTTGACCGTGTGGCTGCCGAAGCTGCCCGAACCGTACCACCCCGTGAGCATGGCGGAAACTGCGATATCAAAAACCTTTCTAGGGGCACAAAAATCTACTTTCCGGTCTATGTTGAGGGCGCAAAGCTTTCCATGGGGGATATCCACTTCTCGCAAGGGGATGGCGAGATTTCTTTCTGCGGGGCGATCGAGATGTCGGGCTTTATTGACCTGCATGTGGACATCATCAAGGGCGGGGTCGAAAAATATGGCATGGTCAATCCCATCTTCAAGCCCGGTCCCGTGGAACCCCGCTACTCAGAATATTTAGTCTTTGAGGGAATCTCTGTCGATGAATTTGGCAAGCAGTATTTCATGGATGTGCATATTGCTTACCGCCGCGCCTGTCTTAATGCCATTGAGTACCTTAAAAAATTTGGCTTTACGGGCGAACAGGCTTACCTACTCCTAAGCTGTGCGCCTGTGGAAGGTAGGGTGAGCGGCATTGTGGATATCCCTAACGCCTGCTGTACCCTCGCCATACCCACCGAGATTTTTGATAAGAGTATTCTGCCCGTATAAATAAGGATGATTTAAGACGATGCCCCTCTATGAATTTCGCTGTGATGAATGCGGTGTATTTGATGCTTGGCGGGCGATCGCAGA
>JAGVDA010000047.1 GCA_020058975.1 Thermosynechococcus sp. WC_1
TATGGATGCTGGGGCCAGCGACGATGGGCAGTCTGGGCGACGTCATTGCTGCTAGTGCAATTTCGAAGCAGGCAGAGGGGCTGGTACGGGCGGTCAAAACAGGAAAGATTGTTGCCGCCTAAATAAAGCCCTCAAGTCCAAACGCCTCTGGATATCCAAACAAAGCGGCACTGCCGCCGGTGTGTAAAAAGATTACTGTGTCGTCTTTAGTAAAGCGATCATGGCGAACCCAATCAATTAAGCCGGAGAGCCCTTTGCCGGTATAAACCGGGTCAAATAAAAGACCTTCAGTTTGAGCTAGCATTTTTACTGCTTCAACCATGCCCTCAGTGGGTAGGCCGTAGCCCCTGCCTACATAGTTGCAGTCAGCAAACACATCTTCACGCTGGACTATCCCCGCATACCCAAGCATCGATGCGGTCTTGCACGCAAGGTCATAGACCATCTGTTCCTGTTTCTCTTTGGGTGCGCGCACCCCAAAGCCAATGACTTTGAGGGGACTATTGAGTATTTTTAGGCCGGCAATGAGTCCGGCATGGGTCCCAGCGCTGCCAGTTGCGAGAACGAGGTGTGTCGCTTTTAGCCCCATCTCATTAATCTGGTAGGTGAGTTCCAGTGCTGCATTAACGTAACCTAAGGCTCCAATCGGATTGGAACCGCCACCAGGAATCACATAGGGTTTTTTGCCCGTGGCTTTTAACGATTCGGAAAAGGCTTCCATTTCGGCTTGCATGTTTGCACCAGCCGGCCTTAACGATACGGTGGCTCCGTGAAGTCGATCTAAAAGAACATTGCCATTCAGTCGATAGGCCTCATCTTTGAATCCGGTGCGATCTTCCAGCAGAATGTGGCAAGTAAGATGAAGTTTGGCGCACAGAGCCGCAGTTTGGCGAGCGTGGTTTGATTGCACCGCCCCTTGCGTAATCACGGTATCGGCGCCCTTATCTAGGGCGTCAGCTAGGAGGTACTCGAGTTTGCGGGTTTTATTGCCGCCCGTGGATAGTCCTGTGCAGTCATCCCGCTTTACCCATAAAGCAGGACCGCCCAGTTTAGAGCTTAGGTTCGGCATAGGCTCAAGCGGCGTGGGCCAATGACCACAGCGGATTCTGGGGTAGTGAGCAAGATCCATGATGCCTCCTTATATACGTTTAATGCATTAAAGCAAGGTTAATATGCCCTGTCTAATGCATTTTTTCTCAGCTATCATGTCTTTTTTGCATTCCGCAATGGACTCAGTGGGCTTGTCAATGGAACTGAAATGGCTTGAGGATTACTTTGCGTTGGTGGAACTTGAAAACTTCACCGCAGCTGCAGCTGTGCGTAATCTTTCCCAGCCAGCCTTTTCCAGACGTATTCAGGCGCTAGAAGCATGGCTCGGTACCAGCTTAGTGGATCGGAGTAGAAAGCCATTTCGCTTTACCGCCGTGGCAAAAGAGCATGAAGCCACCTTACGAAATTTATTAAATACGGCATACCAGGTTCAAAATCGAATCCAGTACTCTGGGGTCGATCAGGCCAAATTATCAGTGGTTGCCCAGCACAGCTTGCTAGTTACGCCCTTCTTGCCCCAATTTTTAGAAACGCTGTCGAGTTCAATTGCCGGGCTAAATTACTCACTCGTTTCTGAAAACAGAGACGCATGCCTAGCCCTTTTTTTAAGGGGGGGCGTAGACATGTTGGTGATCTATGAGGCTCAAAACAAGCCTGCAGTAATTGCATCACCGCTTTCAGTACGAACCACACTCTGCAACGATGAAATGATGTTGATAGGCACGCCCAGAACATATCAAAGATTAAATGGGCAAAAGAGTGAAAAAGCCTTACCGCTGCTGATATACCCAAGCACAAGTTTTTTTGGAGGCCTGATTGGCGTTGATGCTTTACCTAGAGCGCTAAAAGTTGCAAATGCAAGCATTGCCTGTGAAAGCGCCTTCTCGGTGGGACTGAAAGAGATGGCATTAGCATCGATTGGAGCAGCTTGGGTGCCACGGTCTATTGTCGTTGATGAGATTCAGGATGGCAGGTTAGTGGCCTTTAATGAAATAAGCCCGCCTATTCCGATGCATGTTGTCGCGCACCTATCTCTTTTGAGTAAGAATCCAGCAATTGCAGACTTGATTGAAATGACAGGGCCGGGTAAAGCGGCGCATCAAATTAGTGCCTAAAAATCAGCTTTATGGGTGAAAACCCTGAGCTTAATCATCCATTTAATCAGTTGCAGGTGCTATGATAATTTGAGTTTTATACCCATTAAAGGATAAAAATTATGAATACAACAAAAGTTTTAATAGTCGGAGCCGTCTTGGCAATAGGCGCCTATTTTGTAGTCAGCGGCATGAAAGGCGGTCCAGCAGAAGATAAGGCCAAATCGGAGTGGTTTTCTAAGGCTGATGCAAACAAAGATGGAAAGTTAGCCCCAGAAGAGGTAAAAGCAATCGATACCGATAATGATGGAAAAATATCCCGTGATGAGGCCAAAGCCTATGGTATTCCGGCATCAGTATTCGATAAGATGGATGACAATAAAGACGGCTTTATTTCCCAAGATGAAATGAAAACCTACGGCGGCTAAATCGCCTTAAAGAGTTAAACGTTAGGCGTTTAATTTAAAGCTTCACCATAAATGATGAGAAGAGCGGAGAGCCTGACTCACACTTACGTTATTAAAGTGTGAGTTCATGGCTTACAAGCTTTAGAAAAGGCAGGGCTCAGCTTTAAGCCGATTAAACACCCAATATTACAGCGCTCTAGCAATCCGCTACCTTGGCATTTAAAGAATTAAAAATTTAATGAGAGTGTGATGGAACATAAGCCTACTAAATTCCACTGGTTTTTATTGAAGGCCAAACCAAGGCTTTTGTACGCCATTTTTGTGGGATTGCTAGCCTTTTTTCTTCTCGAAGGCCGCTATTTTTCAACCCGCTTCTTGATGGCATGGAGTGCAGCCTCATTAACATACCTAATCTTGGTATTTATAATGATGCAGTACTTTAATAGAAAAAAAATATCCCATCTGAGTGCACAACAAGACGATGGTCAGTTGGTCATTTATATCATCTCATTGCTAGCGAGTGCAGTAAGTTTAGCCGCTATCTTTATACATATTGGGAGCGTGGATGAAATCCCATTGCAAGAGAGGGTGCTGGGGATATTGATGACAGGGGTAACCTTTGCAACCTCCTGGATGGTATTGCATACAGCCTATGCTTTGCATTACGCCCACGAATACTATGCCCATTTGAAACAAGACTCCGAAACTACACCCTTAATATTTTCAGGACTTCGATACCCTGCCTACTCAGACTTTTTCCACTTCTCGGTGGTCATTGGCATGACTTGTCAAACGGCAGACATCATCATAGTTGAGCCTAAAATTCGAAACTTAGTAACAATCCACAGTTTGTTATCTTTTGTTTTTAACGCAACCCTCTTGGGACTAACCATGAGCTTAGTGGGCGGACTCTTAGAGTAGCCATGTCTCCAAATTTGCTTACCTGTTTCCTTTATTAGTGCTGTCGTAGACGCTCGAACGATCTCAGAATCGTGTTTCGTTGTAAATATCCCCAGCCACCTAAGGATCCTTAACGCATAAGAAGAGTCAGCCACAGTGGGCACATTTAATCGGCCCACTTCCAGTTTCATTTATAATTTCAACTCTTGGCCTGGTAGCTCAGTCGGTAGAGCAGAGGATTGAAAA
>JAGVDA010000497.1 GCA_020058975.1 Thermosynechococcus sp. WC_1
CCACCTTACGCAAGCAAGATCGCAATCTCTTGAATGCGCTTATTGGATTGTTTTCGGGAAATCCCGAACCTCTCATCCCTCAGCCTGAGTAGTTACCTAATTTTGATAAATGATGACGTTTCTTTGGACTTGAGTATTCAACCCTTCTAAAGAAAAAGTCACCTTAGGTTTATCTATTTCAGCAAATTTGTCGTAACCCAGCTCTACTAACAAACGCTTCAAATCTTCTCCAGTGGTTTTAGCAGCTTTTAACGTTCCTGGATGAATTTCGATAATCAACGTGGGCTTAAGCGCTGAAATCATTTTAGAAGCGCCTAATAAGAAGGCACTTTCACTTCCTTCAATATCTAGTTTGATCAATATTTTCCCGTTAAATTTTTGCCATTCAACTAAATCATCAAACCGTCTAATGGGCACCTTAATCGCATTAAATTTATCTGTTGCTGAATGCTCGGCAAATAGACCTGCCGACCCAGATGTACCCTGCGGAATCAAAAATTCAGCTTCTCCCTCAATATTTCCTAGTGCCACTGGATAAACTTTAAAATCTCCTAAAGCATTAATAGAAAGGGACTTTTCTACAATGTTGGCTAGGCGAGGCTGGGGTTCTACAGCGATCACCCGACCATTTTTGCCGACGATTTTACTGGCGGCGATCGCAAAGCTGCCATGATTTGCGCCAATATCAATAAAAGTGTCGCCAAGGCAGAGAAAATCAGAAAGAATTTGTAGGTCAGATTGGGGATTGGTAAGTTCATTGACCACTTGAAAAAATCTAGCATCTAGGAGATCAACAAATACTTCATACTTAGGCAAGATCAATTTATAGCTACTTTGACTTGAGTTTTTAGCTAAAAGATTTGCAAGAGATTGAAATAATTCTTTTCCGCCCTTGAGATGAGTTTGGGTAGTGAGTTTGAAATACCAATACGAATAGGCTCTAAAAATTTGATACAGAGGTGGAAGTTGATTACCCAAGGCAGGCTCAATCATCCATTTCAAGATTGAACTGTTATAAATCCAAGCATCGGGCTGGTATGAAAGTGCAGCAGAATTAGGTTTTGATTGATTCATGTTCGTTAATAGTTGGCAGCGCGACTTAAAAAATTAGGCTTAAATGTTCAGGCTTAAGCATTAGTCGGGCAACAGGGCTTGAAACCAGCTATTGAGCCGATCACCATGGGCTGCAAGAGAATATTCTTTCTCGGCGCGATCGCGGCAAGCTTGACGGTCAATTTTGTGAATGGCATTGAGCGCCTGCACCAACCCGTCAATGCTATCTGGCTCTACTAAAAAGCCCGTTATGCCATCTTGAATAATGTCGGCAGGGCCTCCTCGGCGATAGGCGACGACTGGCACGCCACAGGCTAAAGCTTCGATAACGACATTGCCAAAGGCTTCCACCCAGCGAGGTGTCATTAAGAGCGCCTTACTTTGGCGTAGCTCCTGTTGCAGCGCCTCTGTGCCTAAAAATCCTCGATAGTTGATCGCCGCATGGGGAAACTTCTGTTTAAGCCGTTCCCAATAGTCAAGGTCTTGCAAAACGCCGTACACTCGCAATTCTAAACCTGTTGCCTCCGATACGGCGATCGCATCTTCTATCGCTTTTTCGGGTGAAATTCTGCCCACCCATGCCAGATACTCTTGAGGATCTGCGCAGTAATCATACAGGTCAAGGTCGAGGGCATTGCCAATACAGCGAGCTTGGGACAAACCAAAGGTTTCCGCCTGCACCTGACTGTGAAAAGCCAAGGATTGAGGAAAACTTTGGGCAATCTGATGAATCACTCTATCCATCGTATTGGTTAAAGAACACATACTGACCAAATGCGCGATGGGAGTCTGGAAAAACGGGGTAAGGTAGAAGGGGAGCCAATCGTAGGCAAAATTCAAAATGAGATCATAGTCGTTCTGTAATGCCCTTGCTTTTTCCCATAAATTCGCCAATACAGAATTATCTGGCAAACACATCGCCTCTGTGCGATCAAGAAACTGCATAGAAATCTGTAGCTGCCCTGGAACCGTCTGAAGTTCAGCATTCGCTAAAACTGAACCCTCTGGCGCTAGAACTGTGACGACATGCCCCTTTAGTTGCAGTGACTGAGCCAAATTTTTAAGGCTTAATTCTACGCCACCCCCAAAGCCATTACCCAATGATGCGACAGGGGTCGAGACTAACAAAATGCGCCAAGACTTTAAACTAACTATGCTCATGGGTGATGCGATCGCAAACAGGAATATAAATGGAGTGTCTCTCTCTATTCTTGCAGTCTATGGAGATTGGTGGCGTAAACGCATTTAATTTATAGGATGACTACCATAAAAACTAAGGTTATGAAAATAAGCGATCGCGGTGTTGTCTATTGCCTTACAGGCAGTGAAGCTTATTTGGAAGCAGGCTTAATTAGTGCATTAACGCTGCGGAGCTTTGAACCTGATTTAGCGATCACCATCATTTCTAACCTTCCGGTGATTGATCACCTCAATTTATCTACCTACAATATTTTTACCCGATTACTTATTCCCCAAGAATTACCGATTGACTACACTTTTATCTCTCGTTACATAAAAACTCATCTCATTGACTTTAGCCCTTACAAATCAACCCTATTTTTAGATGCAGATATTCTGCCCTGTGGCTTGGTGAGCAATTTATGGAAGTATCTTGAAAAAGCGGCGATCGCCATGGTAAAAGATCGGCTACCGATGGTAGAAATGTCCGACCACACTTCAGAAAAAGAGAAGGCTTTTACCCTTGCCAAAATTCCTCCAGCTTCCGCTCAGTTTAATAGTGGAGTCATGCTTTGGCAAAATAATGAAGAGATGCGGCAGTTGTTTACCCAATGGCAACATCAGTGGAAAATTTTTCAAGAACAAGATCAATTAGCCCTGGTTCGAGCCATCCATCATTGTCAAGTTAAAGTCGCCGAAATTCCGCAGACTTATAATGTTTCGCCCATTGATTCTGTGCAATTAATAGAACAAGGTCATAAAATCAATCTTTTACATTGCTGGGGCGGCATGGTGGCTTCAGGAGAATTTCGCAAAATCGCAAAATCTCGTTACCCAGATATAGTAGAGAAAGTAGATTCTTTACGATTCAACAATTCTTTTCAATGATTGAGACTGGTTTCGCCCCATAGCTTCAGAAATCACCATCAGGATATCAATCCTAGGATCATAAATTAAATAAATTAGCGCTTTGCTTAAAAGCGATGCGCTTTGTACTCCCTCATCTCCTTCTCCTGCTCTGGGAACAGGAGGGCAAGATTCTTATTCCCCTCTCCCGCTCTAGCAGAAAGGCTGAGGGCGTCGACGTGAGCGCTCAGCCGAACGGTGAGGGGCAACGTGGGAGGTTTTTCAATCCATGACTTTTAACAATTAAAGTTTTTTGAGAGAAAAACATAGCTGAATGCAAGACTGTTTGCTAATGTTGGTTAGCAAATGGTGTAAACCTATGAATTCTGTTCTTCAAAAGAGGCTGTAAGACGCTCCGTACGGTCATTAGACGGTCTACTCCCCTAATTCTTAATCAAATCCCTACTCATAAAATTTATGCAAGTACGTTCCCCTCTGTCCTATGTCGTTCTTTTTGGCGTCACGCTGTCGTTAATGATTGGCTGCTCAAACCCAGCTTCTCAGATGAAAACCGGAACCGAGCAGGGTGCTTCATCCACTCCCGTCACAGGCTCAGTTCGGCTAGGGTTTAGCGCGTGGCCTGGTTGGTTCCCTTGGCAGGTTGCTCAAGAAGAAGGCATTTTTCAGAAAAATAACGTTCCGGTTGATCTGAAGTGGTTTGATGGCTATCTAGAATCCATCAGTACACTCACTGCTGGGCAAATTGATGCTAACAGCCAAACCCTGGGAGATACGGTTAGTTCCATTGCAGGAGGCGCAGATCAGGTCGTCGTATTGGTGAACGATAACTCCACGGGTAACGACAAAATCATCGTCCGAGACGGCATTAAGTCCATTACCGACCTGAAGGGCAAAAAAGTTGCCGCTGAAGAAGGAACGGTAGATCACTTCTTGCTGCTGCTCGGCATGAAGAAAGCGGGTCTAAGCCCCAAAGATATTCAGTTTGTGCCCCTAGAAACCGGAAAAGCCGCAGCGGCCTTTGTGAGCGGCAAAGTAGATGCCGTGGCAGTGTTTGCCCCTTTTACCACCCAGGCGCTCAAGCTTAAAGGCAGTAAAGAATTATTCAGCTCTAAAGATTTCCCTGGTTCTATTTCTGATCACCTTGTTTTTACTCGTAAATTTGTAGCCGAGAATCCAGAAAAGGTTCAGGCAATGGTCGAGTCTTGGTTTGCCACCCTTGACTACATTAAGAGCAACCCTAGCAAATCCAATGAAATTATGGCAAAGCGAGCAGGTGTAAGTCTTGATGAATATAAAGCTTACGCAGACGGCACCAAGATTTTCACGGTTGAAGAGAATATCAAAGCATTTCAACCTGGCAGCACGATGACGTCTCTTCCCTTTGCCGCGAAGGAAATGAGTAAGTTCTTAAACGATGTCGGCTTGGCTAAAACCACGCCAGACACCAGCAAAATCTTTGACGATCGCTTTGTGAAAGCTTATGCCCAGAAAGCTAAAAAACCTTAAGTCTCTCTAGCTGATCTCCTTACCCCATTGGGATTTAGTGCCATGACCCAAAGCCCTGAATCGATTCAACCGTACTTAAGACCCAACACCCTTCGTCCAACCGTATTTTGGAGATTAGCTGAGGATATTCCACCGCGCCTTAATCTAGCCTTCACAGTTGCCTCCATTGGGATTCCGCTGGTGTTGTGGTGGCTGGTTACAACGCTAGGCAACGTTGACCCCAAATTTTTGCCTTCACCAGGACAGGTTATTGCAGCTTTTGGGCGGCTCTGGAACTCTGGAGAATTGCTACAAGATACGGTTGCCAGTCTTTGGCGGGTGGGGGTTGGCTTTTTGATGGCGGCGCTGCTGTCAATTCCCGTGGGGGTTTTGATGGGCAGCTTCGCCAGTATTCGCGCCCTCTTGGAGCCGCTGTTTGGGCTAGTGCGCTACATGCCAGCACCCGCCTTTATTCCACTCTTGATTTTGTATTTGGGCATTGGCGAAGAACCCAAAGTTACCTTAATTTTTATCGGAGTGTTTTTCTTTAACGCTTTGATGGTGATGGATACGGTTAAGTTTGTCCCTAAAGACCTCATTGAGTCCACCTTCATGTTGGGAGGGAACCGGATTGCCACCTTACTTCAGGTTATTTTTCCCTACGTTTTGCCAGGGATTTTAGATGCTTGCCGCATCAATCTTGCTGCCGCTTGGCAGTTGGTGATTGTCTCTGAGCTGATTGCTGCAACAGAGGGCTTAGGCCGTCGCATTAGCGTTGCAGGTCGCTTTTTGAAAACCGACGAAATATTTGTAGGTTTGATTGTGATTGGTGTAATTGGCCTTTCATTCGATCTGCTGTTTCAGTATTTACTGCGCATCTCCTGTAAGTGGGCGAGCCAAAAACGATAGTTTGGTAAACCTGTTCCCGTCTTAATCAATATCCCTAACGTATAGTGCCCACTTTTTTACAAGAGGTATCACCCCATGTATTTAAAAATAAATTCTCTCCATAAAAACTTTTCGACCAAGAATGGGCCATTGGTGGTCTTAAAAGACATCAACATGGATATTGAGCAGGGCGAATTTATTTGTGCAGTGGGCGCATCGGGTTCGGGTAAGTCTACGCTGCTGCGACAGATTGCGGGTCTAGATCGACCTTCATCTGGAGAGGTACGAGTGGATGGAAAGGTCATTTCAGGGCCAGGGCCAGATCGCGGCATGGTGTTTCAGCACTATACACTTTACCCTTGGATGGATGTTCAGAAGAATACGGAGTTTGGTCTCAAACTGTTGGGGGTGCCTAAGAAAGTACGACGAGAACAGGCGAGCTATTACCTGAGCGTAGTAGGGCTAACCCAGTTTGCGAAGGCGTTGCCCAAGCAGCTTTCGGGTGGCATGAAGCAGCGGGTGGCGATCGCCCGTGCCCTTGCCTCAGAACCCAAGGTATTGCTGATGGACGAACCCTTTGGCGCGTTAGATATCCATACAAAAGAGTCGATGCATGAGTTCATGCTCGACCTGTGGAACCGCACCAACATCACTATTTTTATGATCACCCATGATGTGGAAGAAGCAGTTTTTCTCGCCAATCGGGTTTATGCCTTGGGGGCACGTCCTGGTACCGTGCGCAAAGAAATGACGATTAAGCTGCCCAACCGCAACAGCAGTGTTAAACGCCACTCCACCTTTCATGATTACCGTGACGAGCTAATGGATCTCATGCGTCAGCATGGCAAAGAAGCCGTTGCAATGGCTTAGAGCGCCTGAATCCAAGGGTGAATTTCGTAGCTTGTCCAGATGCCGTTCTGCCAGTAGGGGTCAGCCTCAACCAGCGCCTGTACGATCTCCTCATTTTCCGCCTCATAAATCCCAAAGACTAGCTTTAGATCTTGGGTTGGGCCAATGGTAACAAGGGTACCAGCGGCTTTTTGCGTAGCCAAACCATCCAGATGCGCTTGGCGATAGGGGGCGCGTTTTTCCAACACATCTTCGCAATATTTGCCCCACAACAAATACTTCGCCATCTTGTACTCCTTCTAAACTCATCCCGATTATACCGATCGCCGTCCAACCTTCTGCCCCATCGGATCGGGTAGAATGCCTGAGTGACGTGCCGTGGCTTCCCGATGACTTTACAGGATTTTCAAGTTTGCGATCGCGATTTAACCGCCGATCAGCTCCAGGCGTACCTTCAGTCAGACAAACTTGCCGTAGATACCGAAACAATGGGGTTACTGCCCCACCGCGATCGCCTTTGCTTGGTGCAGCTTTGTAACGCAGCAGGGCAAATTACAGTGGTGCGTATTGAGCGGGGGCAAACCCAAGCGCCTAACCTTCAGCAGTTGTTTGAAGCCCCAACGGTCGAGAAAATTTTTCACTTTGCGCGGTTTGATATTGCTACGCTCAAGCATCATCTGGGCATTCAGACCCAGCCCTTTTTCTGCACCAAAATTGCCAGCAAGCTGATTCGCACCTACAGCCCTCGCCACGGACTCAAAGAACTCGTCAAAGAGCTAGAGGGCATTGAGCTAGATAAATCTGCCCAAAGCTCTGACTGGGGCAATCCCAAAAACCTGAGTGAAGACCAGCTCAGCTATGCTGCCAACGACGTGCGCTATGTGATTCCCGTCCAGAAGGCATTGATTGAAATGCTGAAGCGCGAAGACCGTTGGGAACTGGCACAGTCTTGCCTCAAGTGTTTACCCACCTTTGTCGATCTAGATTTGATGCTCTACGAGAACGTATTTGAGCACTAAAACGATGTTCAGCTTTAACATGCTGTTAAAAATAAGACTGTATTCGCTGACTTTTAGACCCTTTTGTTAAGGCAGTGGTGTATTTACAAGTCTCAGAAAAATCTAAGCTTTGTTGCGATCGCCCCACCCCCCAAATTCTATCCATTACGCACAAGTCCGTAGAAGTGTTGCGGGGATTAGCTTTGCAGCGTCAGTTGTGAGAGATTTAGTTTAAGTTGTTGAGCGACCTGGGGATTAAACATCATGCAAGATTGGGCCAGCTAAGAAATCACAAGCCA
>JAGVDA010000421.1 GCA_020058975.1 Thermosynechococcus sp. WC_1
GACCACATAGCTGAAATTGACCATCACAAAGGCTGAAATGAGCAGCGGCAGAAATTTTTTTTCAAGCCAACCAATCACGATTAGATAGCCAAACAGCGTATAAACGACTCCGCTTAGTCCATGAGCAGCTTGTGGACCAAGCAGCCAACAGGCAAAGCCCCCACCTATCCATCCCAGCACAAAGGTAATCCAAAAATCTTTCGTGCTTTTGGCAAGAATGAGCCAACTAAAAATTGAGAAGGCAATACTGTTGCCAATTAAGTGCCCCCAGCCAGAGTGAGAGAATGCTGACAGAAAGATGCCAGGAATACCCTCAACGGATCGGGGGTAAACGACTAGATTCCACCGTCCTTTGAAAAACAGTGTGTCAATTATTTCCTGCGCCCAGGGAATCAAGAGAATTTCGAGCGGAATGAAAAATCGGTTTTGCCACTGAGTGAGATTATGCTTCATTACTCCAGTTTAAACCGTCCAGACTGTTGCATAAAAAACAGGGAAGGCTTGAGTCATGACTCAAACCTTCCCTGTTTTAGCGTTAGACTTTTCCCAATTTAAGGATCGGTCGTCTTTTTGCCAGAGAACTTAACGCGGATGGGGTCAGGATTTTCCCCAATCGAACGTGGTACGCTGTTGACCGCTTCACGACCTTCATTCACCTTTTCAGGGAAGACACCATCGCTGGGGTGCAGCAATGAAGTTTCGCCACTGGGCAAAATTCGATAGATTTTGTAATCGGTAATTTTTTTGGCGCGGAGCTGACGTAAGCCTAGGGCAAGGCACTGCTCTTTACGAGATAAGTACAGCAAATTTTCACCAGAGCGCATCACCGCAGCGCCGCCAGTGGGCATCTCAAAAACCTGCTCCTTCGAGCTGGTCCAGGTGATGGCGTACTTTTCTTCAACATCGGCCTTGCTGAGTAAGCCGCCGGTGCTGCCGCCAAAGAGCGGGGTTTGTCCAGTCAGTTGTTCTGCCATTCATTCTTCTCCCAAAACGGCACAAGTTTAATAAACACTCTTCTGTAATGGGTAAGAACAGCCCAAAAGCTGACTTAACCCCTAGCACAAAAGCGCTTTTGCGTTAACGTAGCAAGGTTTCTTTATAGAATTGCACTGCGCTGAATGGCAGAGTATAGGACTCTACATGCAGCTAAATGCAGTGTTTTAGCTCTAGCCGAATCCTATCATCGCGTTTGACCGCGTTTAGCAAGTTCGTGAGGAACTGTAACAGTTCTTTAGCAGATATTTCGAGGATTGCGGTGAGGGTATGGAGACCGCACGATATTAGACTTCTTGCGTCAATCCTAATCCCCTCATTCCAACCTTTTTCTGAGCAGAGAAGGGTAAATTCTGGCTCCCCTCGCCCGCTCTGGGAGAGGAGTTGAGGGAGAGGGATCCATTACAACACCTCTTGGCGCAGGTTACGTGGCGGTAGTGGGCGTTGCGTTGCGATCGCACTGGGCAACGTAAAGTGAAAGGTGCTGCCCTGATCTTTGCCCAAAGATTGCGCCCAAATTTCGCCGCCGAGATGATGAATAATTTGACGGCAAATGGCAAGCCCAAGCCCTGTGCCGCCCGTGGTGCGCCGCAAGGCTCCTTCTTCTTGGTAGAAGCGCTCAAACACAATTTCGAGACGATCTGGCTCAATCCCTCGGCCTGTATCCGCTACCGTCACCTCAATGAGGTGAGCATCTGTTTCTTGGCCTCGGATCTTAATTTCGCCTGGGGGGTCTGTGAATTTACAGGCGTTATCGAGCAGCTTTGCCAGTACCTCCACCAGCCATTCTCCGTCTGCCTGAATCAGGGGGAGTTCTTCGGGTACCTCTACCACAATGTCTGGCAGGGTTCCAGGCTGACTGCGGGTTCTAATG
Organism: Thermosynechococcus sp. WC_1; assembly: GCA_020058975.1. GTDB lineage: Bacteria > Cyanobacteriota > Cyanobacteriia > Thermosynechococcales > Thermosynechococcaceae > JAAURS01. The sequence goes on from JAGVDA010000421.1 coordinate 1,868, forward strand.
CTGCTGAGGGCTAAATCAACGCACTCTTGAAGTGACAGTGCTTCGGTATGCCACTTGACACGACCGCTTTCTAAGCGAGACAGGGTTAAAAAGTCCTGCACTAGCTTTCTAAGGCGTTCTGCATCGGTGAGTGCGGTGCTGAGCATCACCTGCTGCACCTCTGGTGGCATATCCGGTTCGCTCGCAAGGCTTTCTAAACAAACTTGGATGGTAGACAGCGGTGTGCGCAGTTCGTGTCCAGTAATGGCAATTAGGTTACTGCGGGCGCGCTCTAGAGCCTCAAGCTGCTGGTTCAGGTCTTCGAGTTCGGCGTAGGCCTGCGCCTGAATGAGCGCGATGCTGATTTGGGTGGCGATCGCCTCCACTAGGGCAATATCTGAATCGCTCCAGCGGTAAGGCTCTAGGGGGTCAGTGTGGTGTAGTTCTACCATGCCAAGCAGTCGCCCTTGGTACAGCATGGGAACCATCAACAGCGAGTGCAGCTCAATTTCTGCGACGCGGGTGTTAAAAGCTTTAAGTCGTTTGAGGCGGGGGTCGGTTGCGGCTTCTTCGACGTAAACCCATTCTTCTTGTTTCACAACCTGGATAAACCAGGGGTTGCGCTCTAAAGGCCACGATTGACCTTTAAGAGAATACTGTCCGGGCTGCACAAACTCGTACTGGATTACGGCGGTTTTGTCTGCGCCCTGACATTGATACAAAAGACAGCGATCGCACTCCAATGCCTGCCCCAACTCCTGTACCGCCACGCTCAGTACCTGATCTGCGTTGAGCGATCGCCGGATAGCCGTGGTCATAGAGTTGATCAGCCGCTCCTTTAGCTCTTGAGCTGCAATTTGACGGTATGCCTTGAGCTGGCGGTACTGACTGGCCTGAAGGTATGTGACCAGGCGATCGGCAAAAGGGGAGGGATGAACCAGGGGAGAGCCAGAAAACGCAGGGCGAACAATGGTTTCTAAGAGATGCTGATTCTGTTCCTTGAGTTCTGGACGATACTGGCTAATGCGATTGAGCAGCAATTCCGCTACCGTGCAGCTAATCTGACGCTCAAAAGTCCAAATGCCCTCAAACCGTCGAGACTGATCCATGTGTAAAAGCTGTCCGCTGCC
>JAGVDA010000250.1 GCA_020058975.1 Thermosynechococcus sp. WC_1
CACCGCTGAGGAGAAAGACCACCAAGTAGAATTTACAATCAAAGACAATGGCGTGGGCTTTCCTCCTGAGTACTTAAAAGATTGGGGTAGGGTTCAAGGAAAAGCTGCTCGGCTAAACACGGAATCAGAAGGATCTGGCATTGGACTTTATTCTGTTCGACAAATAATTGACGCTCATATAGGCGCATCAATTATAATTGAGAGCGAACTAGGGGCGGGTTCTGTATTTACAGTGAGGACAAAGGGTTGAAAGCGTTTATTTTTTTACTAGAAGATAACGATCTTGAAAGAGATTTATTCCTCCAGCAGTTATCATCTGCTTTAGCTAAAGGGGACGAAGTTGTCAGCGCGTCAAACGGGGAGTCCGCCATTGACCTTATTGAAAAGGCTGTAGTTAAACCATCGATTTTTATTCTTGACTTGAATATGCCAGGGGACATCAAGGGCAAAGATGTCCTGAAATTTCTCTGTAAAAATCAAGAGTACGAAGGCAGTGCCAAGATAATTTTGTCTAGCTCGGATGACCCTAGAGATATTAACGAATGTCATGAAATTGGATGCACTGAATTTTTATCGAAGCCTGAGACTAAATTAAAAACAAAAGCATTAATTAAACGGGTTTTGGAGCAATACCGCAATGCCTGAAACAATGACGCTTGAGGAGATGGAAAAAGAGGTCGTATCTTTAGTTTCCTTGGTTGAACGACTTGAATCAAACCTGAATCGGTCTCTAAAGGATGTTGAAAGCGGTAAGGCCCAAATTAATGAGCTGACCCGACGAGCCGAAAAAGCAGAAGAGGTCAATAGTACGCTAAAGAAAGCGATCGCGGCCTCGGACGACGCCCAGCATAAGGCTCAAATAACCACAACGGGACAGGCGGAATCCCTTGACAAAATGTTTCGGCTTTTGACTGAAACCCAAAAACGATTAGATGGGGACTCAATTACAAATATTGAATACCCTAACTATGAAACCGTGCGGGAGACCATCAAAATCATTGCGGAGAAAATGGCTGGAAAGGGGACAGTTTCTTTTGACGAGATGCAGACGGCGATCGCAAACACTAGATTCCTCTGGAAAATATTGCTAGGAACTATCAGCGTTTTTGGCGTGAGTGCTGTAGGAGCTGGGCTATTTGCATTTTTTGGCGTTGGTAGCGACGGGAAAGTAACAGTCCAGAAGCTCAATAATGAGATAGGGACTATTAAAAGGGATCTTGAATCAAGCGTAAAAGCATTTCAGGGCTTTAAGTCCGAAGAGTATAAGGAGTTTAAGTCGTCAACAACGTCTGATATAAAGACGATACAAAACCGTCAGTGGGACGCCGCAACCAAAAAATAATGCCCCCCCAAAAGCCAACGCTACCCGATCGCATCACTCAAGCCTCGGAGACCGCAGACAAGATCCTTGAGGCAACCCAAAATGCTGGCACGAAGTTAGGCAAACGCTTGCTAGGGATTATCGCGGGGATAGCAGTGGCGATCGTATTGGTGTATCAGGGTTTGCAGAGTTTTCAGGCTAAAACCAAGGACGTTTTGCAGCAAGGGGGAGTGCAAAAGCTGGAAGAGGGGACGTGGCGGGTCAGGGGGAAGAAGACTCCAACGGGCTCATCATTGGGCCAAGAATCGGACCCTGCCAAACCGTAGACCCATCCCTAAACCTCCACCCTGGCAACGCCTTCCAGACACCTACGGACTTAGACCTGCCAACTTGCAACACAGCACTTGGCCCATCAACCGATCGCGGCTTACTGAAACTTCCATCTTTGCCCAAAAAAGAGTACTGCCCAGACGTTGCGGAGAAAGGCCCAGGCTCTAACTCGACATTTCCCTCGGAGACCGCCACAAGGCCATCACTAGACTGATACCGAACAGCCGATCGCAGCACAGTGCAACCTTCCCTCCCCCAAAAATTAAGGAAGCAGACCCTTACTCTGCTACTGGGATTTGTTACGGTTACGGCAACAATCACTTCTCCTGTAATATCAATACGAGTGGACCTCCCACCCCCTTGTCGCAACCCATACTCGCTTAATTTAAATGAAGAGTTTGGCAAAACCGAAAAATATTTAATCCCACCCCACTTCAAATCACCCGCAAGCGTTCCACCTTTACCTGTATAGATTAACTGTCCAACACCAAAATTTTGACCTGCTTTTTGAGGTGAACCCGAAGATGAAAGCACTCTAATGACTGGATTTTCAGCCGCGATCGCATTCTGGCAGCAAAGCAAAACCCCAAAGAACAAAATCTTTCTATACATATAGAATTGCGTTAAAATATTCTTAGCATTAATAATAACAGATTTTAAAAATGTCTTTGTTAGACAGGGTTTTAGCCCTTGCAAAAGTTTCCGAGAATTCCAAGACTTGGCTGACTGCGATCGCTGGGATTGGTAGCGTCGTATTGACTGTAGGTGGCGTCAAAGATTTTTTAGTAAAGAACAGGCTGACATCATATCAAGATGTTCACAAAATAGTTTTTGACATAGATCGAAGGAATGAAGTTCAAGCTATCTTATTAAAGGTTAGGGATGAGGTACAAAAAGCACAAGCTCAAAAAGGCGTAGCGGTTAGAGTTGATCGCACTTTTATTTTTCTGTATAAACAAAATAACAGTGGGCAGTGGTTTACTGAATTCAAAGGAATTTATCAATTAAAAGCTGAAGGGCAGACGTATATTAAAGATGCTCTTTTCCCACTAGTCAAAGGTGCAGATACCGACCGATTTGAAAGCATGAACATTGGTCTATGTAAAGAAACATTGGTGTGGAAGCTTAAGAAAACCGATCCCTTGGCGATCGCCCTGAAAAAGTCAGGCGTTGAGGCGCAGGTGGCTTGCCAGATTGAAGCAAGGATTTTAGGGGAGCAAAGAACAGGTGGGATTGCAGTAGAATTTAGCCAACTATCGTACAATAAGACGGTGGTTGAGAGTGTTCTGGTTGAGGCTTCAATTGATGTTGAAAAGGCTTTTCGTTAGCAGCATAGGTTTGTTGTTGCTCTGTTCGGCAGCAGCAAAAAAGCCGCCTCAAAAGTACACTGCCGTCGTACGGAAAATCATTGATGGGGACACGATCGCCATCTATCGAGAGCCATTGGGTAATTACCAAAAAGTCCGCCTTGTCTGTATTGACGCGCCAGAGAAAGCGCAAACGCCATATGGCCTGAAGTCTAAAGATTGGCTGTCGGGACAAGTGCTGAACAAAAAAGTTGAAGTTGAGGATTTTGGTTCGGACCAATACCAGCGGATTCTAGGGAAAATCTTTATTGATGGCAACTCAATTAATCTCCTGTCAGTCCAGGAAGGGCAATCAGTTGTATATCGGCAATACATGCGGCCTTGCAAGGAGGAACAAGACTTCTACTTCAACTAGACCTCCAGGAGTCCCGCGCTGTACCTGTACTCAGGTCAGCGTCGGGAGGAATGGGGGCGGCAGGCAAAGGGACGGAGCCAGCCAAATAATATTCAGCTATAGACATATCTTCTCCTATTGAGATAATATAGCAGTATGAAGCAAGTCCTGACTATATCCTGCAAACTCAACGTCTCCATTGAGCAGTCCAAAAAGCTTGATGAGACGATGCAGGTATTTGCTCGGGCTTGTAATCACGTCAATGAAACAACGCCCGAAAAGTTGATGAATCAGATTGCAATGCAATCCCTGATTTATAACGATGTTCGGGCGTTGTTTGGTTTGAGCGCCAACCTGACCATTCAGGCCGTGCGTCGAGTTTGCGGGAATCGTAAAACCGCTAAACAGAAAGGGAAAAAGGTTAAATCCTTTGAGCCAACTTCTGTGAGTTACGATGCTCGGATTTTTGCTTTGAGAGAGAAAGATTGGACAGTCTCTCTGACCACCATTAATGGACGAGAACGGTTCGCTCTTGACATTGGCAACTATCAGCGCGGCATTTTGAAGGGCACTACGCCCACGAGTGCCACGTTGATAAAGCGCCAAGATGGGAGCTACTACATTCAGATCCAAACCAAAAATGAACCGCCCACGCCGCCTGATTCGGGTGACGTGATTGGGGTTGATTTGGGTAGAACAGATATTGCGTTTACATCGGAAGGAGACAGTTTTAGCGGTCAGATTGTGACTGCGATTCGAGACAAATACAGCGATCTGAGAGCGCATCTCCAACAGAAAGCCGCGAAAGGAACACGGAGTACAAGGCGACGATGCCGAGAACTCTTGCAACGTTTGTCGGGCAAGGAAAGACGCTATCAGACTTGGCTGAATCACACCATTAGCTTTCAGCTTGTCCAGAATGCCAAGACCAGCAACAAAGTGATTGCCCTTGAGGATTTGACGGGAATCAGAGAACGCACCAACCAATTGCCTAGAGGCAAGACGGAACGCCGTCGTTCTAATAGTTGGGCGTTTTTTCAGTTGCGCCAATTCCTTGAGTACAAGTGCATTAAGTTTGGGGTAAAGCTGGTCTTGGTTGACCCACGATACACATCGCAAACTTGCCACGAATGCCTGCATATCCACTCTTCTCAGGGTAAGTCTTATCGGAATGGTAAAGCGTTTAAGTGTGGGCATTGCGGGTGGAAGGGTGACGCCGATCTGAATGGTGCTAGAAATATTTCTCTTATTGGGGCTGTCGTAAATCAGCCTCGCGGTTCCTGGTTGTCTTGTTCTTTGAGCGAGATAGCTGGAGGGCTTCCCAAAGCCCGCGTTGTACCGCTCTTAGCGGTCAACGTCGGGTAATTTAC
>JAGVDA010000046.1 GCA_020058975.1 Thermosynechococcus sp. WC_1
AGAATTGTCATTATTTTCTTGACAATCAATTATTTCGTCCTTAGTAAATGATGCCTCAACGTCCGAAACACGCCTTTTTGCGGCATCTAAAACAGATGTAAGATCTATAGTTTTTACGTTCATTTCGATCTTATCTCCATAGGTTTCATTGAGCCATTTATAGTTCGCCTGTTTCCATTGCTCTAGTTGTTCGGCATTCCATTTTCCAGCTCTGCCTTCATCATCTGGTCTAAAGTATTCAGGGCTGGCGGTCAGCATCATCTCGACACAGAGCACCGCGTCGCTACGGATTTTTTTGGGTTGTTGTCCAATGCGCTCGAAGACTTCTTGCTCTAGTGGAATGGGGCTATGAATCGGATGGTTGCCGATGAAGCGCTCGTTCTCTTTACTTAAGTCGGCGTTCGGGGTTTCTCTGGTTCTCAGGGTGTGCTGTTCGGAGGCGGTGATCGCGCCTCCACTTTTGAGCTTGGCAATCCGACAGATACAGTAGGCCATCTTTTCTTTTTCCCAGTAGCTCTACTCTTTTGCTTGCCGAACTTGCGTGGGGGTATCAAGGGGGTTAGGGGGTCTCCCCCAACGAACGCAACCTTATAAACTAGAATGGGTCAATAGCTCGGCTATTGACCCATTCTAGTTTATAAGATGTAGTGAGTACACCTAATGGCTGCTACTCGGAAAAGAAATATGGCAGCATTTCTTTCAGGGTGTAGTTACGGCAGGTGAAGCTTTGGTGAGGATGACGATGTTTTTATGGGGGTTCTTTCTTGAGATGTGTAGAGGTCTATACGGGGGCTTTGGAGGATGGTTTTCAGATACGGAGAAGTTTTGGGAAAGTGATGAGGATATTTTTAGAGGAAGAAACATAGGTCGGACGATATAGATTTTATTTTATATACTGTATGGATATATCATTCCTATATTGAAATATTTAGAGTGGTGGTTATGACTCGTTTTAGTCAGTCGATTAAAAAGTCTGCTCTCGATAAGACGGTCGCTGAACTGAAGAAGTTACCAACGAAGCCAAAAGATGTCTTTAGTCTTCGGGATGCTGTCTATGAAATCTATGCCGATATTCAATCTGTTCTCGCTAAGGGCTATTCCTTTGATGAGGTGGCGGCGCTCTTAAGTAAGGGTAGCATTGAAATTAAGGGTATCACGCTTAAACAGTATCTGGCTGACTACAGGCGCAAGGGACAAAAGAGTGCTGGGTCTAAGGCTAAAAAATCTGCGGTTGTTAATTCAGCTCCAGTAGTCATAGAGGAAGGTACACAAGAGAAGTCAAAGCCTGAAAATTCAGAGAAAGATATTAAGACAACTAAGAGTGTCAAAGCTGGTTCTAAGTCTGGTGCTTCTACCGATAGTTTTGTTGATATGCCTGATGATTTATAAGGGAGTGGGGTATGACAGAGAAGGGTTCGACTAAAAAAATTTACGAGGAGAGTAAGTCCTCTCTGAAGGTCTTGATTCTCGTGACGGGCGACAAGGGAGGGACGGGTAAGTCTACATTCTCCCGTGGTCTTTTGGATGTGTTAATCCATCACGGGGTTAAGGTTGCGGCCTATGATGGCGACCGTCGTAATTCGCAGCTCTTTCGCCACTATCGCTCTCTGGAGAGTGGGGTCACTCAGCTTGATGTGATGGAGACTGGTGGGGCAGATCGGTTACTGGATGATATGGAGTCTGGCGTTGCTCCGGTCATGCTGGTGGATCTACCTGCGGGGGCAGGGGCTGCGCTGGAGAATTTTGAACGGGAGACTGGGTTTCTAGAGGGGGCGACGGAGTTGGGCTACAAGGTAACGCTTGTGTCTGTGCTTTCTCCAGTGCGCGATTCGGTCAATGCTCTACGGGTCTTAATGGAAGAAATGGGAGAGATGCCCCGTTATGTGGCAGTGAAGAATCTCCATTTTGGCTCTGATGCCCAGTTTGAGTTATTTGATGAGTCCAAGGTTAAGCAGGAGCTACTGAGGCGCGATGGATTGATTCTTTCGTTGCCCAAGTTATTCGGTGAGACTTATTCGCTAGTAGACAACAAGAGTTTAACGTTTCGGCAAGCTTCTACGGATTTGGTGATGTCCCAGCGTCGCAGGGTTTATCAATGGCTTGATCTCTTGGATAAGGAGCTGGTCAAGGCTGGGCACGTTTTGGGGTTTAATTCATGACTCCAAAGATTTCTAAGGCTGAAAAGGACAAGGTTGTCTCTCTGTTGGCTCAGTATCTAGAGGGGCGTTCTGAAGCATTTCAGAACAAGGTCTACGAGTTGGTAATTCGGTATGACTGGGATGTCAACGATCCTTCTTTTGCTATTCTGCTGGCGACGGGGCAGATGGAGACGATTTTAGAGTCGTTTTCTGAGCAGTTTGAGACTTTATTTTTGAGGTTGATGCAGGAGTCTCAACAAAAGCTTGTCGAGCATCGTCAATGGTTTGAAGTTCGCAATTCTGAGCTAAAAAGCTACATCCAGGGGTTAGAGATTCAGCAGTCCCAAGCGGTCTCTCAGCTTCAGGAAAATATCACAGTGTTTAATGAAGGGATTAAGGAACAACGCACTGACAATAAAAAACTGGTAAACCAGATCTTTGCAATTGCTGAGCAGCGGCGCGCTGAGTTTGTGGCTGAAGCGAAGGCTCAACTTCAACCTGCTCAAAAGGCATTAGACATGTTGCTTTATAAGAGATAATATCTCTAAAGCCCATCTAAATTCATCAGTCCATGCTCAACATCACTCGAGCTTTGAACAATGATCGCT
>JAGVDA010000476.1 GCA_020058975.1 Thermosynechococcus sp. WC_1
CTGGGAAGAAAAGCAGCTAGAAAAGCATGAGTATATTAATGGCGAAGTCTACGCGATGAGCGGTGGCAGCAAAAATCATAGCTTAATCTCCGTTAGATTTATCACCCTGTTTTCTAATCACTTAGAAAGTAGCAGATGTGAAACAGGTAACTCAGATCTGAGAGTTAATATTGTTGAATCAAATGATTATACATACCCAGATGTTAGCATAACTTGTGATGAGCGGGATAAAAATACTACTCAATATATTACTTATCCATGCTTAATTGTTGAAGTTTTATCAGGTAGCACTGAGGCTTATGATCGCGGCGGCAAATTTAGAATGTACCGCAATAATCCGGTCTTACAAGATTATTTATTAGTGAGTTCTAGTGTTATCGAAATGGATTTGTATCACAAAAAAGATACAGGTGAATGGATCATCATTAACTACAAAGAAGGTGATACTGTAGAACTCAAAAGCATCAACCTCAGCTTTGCAATCGAGCAAGTCTATCGTGGCCTTGTTCTAACGCCAGAATCTTAATTAGAACTAATTTAAATAAAACAGATCGTAAAAGTAGACGACGTTTCGCCACGGTCTTCAGCGAAACGAAGCAAAACGTTATCATCATGTTTATCATCTGCTGATGCGATGATGATGTTAGAGCCGCTTTTTTGAGCAACCCCTCCGGTGAGTTACGAACCCCTTCACCATAAATATCGCCCCCAAACCTTTGCCGACTTGGTGGGACAGGATGCCATTACCACCACCCTCAGCAACGCTATGCGCCTGCGCCGAATTGCGCCTGCTTACCTCCTTACGGGGCCACGGGGAACAGGTAAAACCTCTAGCGCTCGAATTTTAGCGAAATCTCTCAACTGCATTAGCACCGATGTCCCCACGCCAGAACCCTGTGGGGTTTGTGAAGTGTGTCAATCTATCACTAGAGGCAACGCCTTAGACGTCATTGAAATTGATGCCGCCAGCAATACGGGGGTAGACAACATTCGGGAGCTGATTGAGCGTGCCCAGTTTGCCCCCGTCCAGTGCCGCTACAAAATTTACTGCCTAGATGAAGTTCACATGCTCAGCACGGCAGCCTTTAATGCGCTGCTGAAGACCCTAGAAGAACCGCCCGACCGCGTGGTTTTTATTCTAGCAACCACCGATCCGCAGCGGGTGTTGCCCACCATTATTTCGCGCTGTCAGCGGTTTGACTTTCGCCGGATTCCGCTCCAGCCGATGGTAGACCACTTAATCTACATTGCCCAGCAGGAAAACATTGCGATCGCCACTACCGCCGTCGAACTCGTCGCCCAAATCTCTCAGGGTGGTCTGCGGGATGCCGAAAGTCTGCTCGATCAGCTCAGCCTTTTAGCAGGGGAAATTACCATTGACCGCGTTTGGGACTTGGTGGGGTCAGTCCCAGAGCAAGATTTGTTGGCACTGGCAGAGGCGATCGCCACTGCTAACCCAGAAATCATCCTCGACCGGACGCGGCATTTGCTTGATCGGGGTCGAGAACCCTTGACCGTCCTGCAAAATCTGACGGGATTTTATCGAGATTTGCTCATTGCCAAAACTGCACCCAAGCGCCGAGACTTAGTGGCGCTTACAGAAGCGACCTGGGATGCACTTTGTCGGTTTGCCCAAGCCGTTGATCTCAACACAATTTTGGCTGGGCAGCAGCATCTACGCACCTGTGAAATTCAGATTAAAAACACCACCCAGCCGCGTCTTTGGCTAGAAGTGACGTTACTGGGGCTGATTCCCTTTACTGCACCCCAGATTGCAACACCGAACTTCGCACCTCCATCGGGGTTTCAGCCTGTGGCGGCAATACTACCGCAGATGCCGCCAGTGAATGTGATGCCGCCAGCATTTCCGGTCGGGGGTGCGCCTGCGGCTGCGGTTGGTGTCAGTTCTGCTCGGGAGGCGATCGCAGCCCCACCCCCGACAGACAACCACGAGTTTTGGCCGAGCGATATTGCAGGCTCTGAAATTTCCACCCCTGTTGCAGCAGTAACACAGCCAGCTAGCGCGCCACCAGAATCTGCCCCAAAAGTTGCAGATCCAACCCCTGCCGCTTATGCGACGCCAACGCCCCTATCTGTAGAAACACCCGAACTCAATTTAGATCAGCTCTGGCATCAGCTACTAGAGCATCTCAATCGACCGTCTCGGGCACTTTTGAGTCAGCACGGTCAGCTCATCGCCTTTCGGGGCAGAGAGGCACAAATTGGGATTCGTAATGGCTCTTTAGCCCGCGTGCTTCAAAGCAAGATACCGGATGTTGAAGCTGCGTTCTTGAAGGTTTTTAACCGCAAGGTCGGGGTAAGCATCCAAATCATGACAGAAGCTGCGCCGCCTGCCGCTGCGCCTACTGCACCCGTCAATCATGTTCCTGCGCCAGCGCCTACTCCCCCTCCCTCACAGTACTTTCCAGAGCCAGTGACTTCTCAGCGACAGGCAGCACAAGCTGTTTCGGTTGCGCCCCCACGACCTGCGCCCGAGCCGCCACCCCGATCCGTCATAACGCAGGCACCTCCCGCCGAAGCACCTTCAGCAACCACTGCGCCTGCGTGGGAAACCTTTGATGCCTTAACTCATGCGACCAAAGATTTTGCCCAATTTTTTAATGGGGCGATCGTGAATTTAGAGGGAACGCCAGACGTGGAAATTTCTGCACCTTTAGCGTTAGAAGAAAAAATTGATGGCGTTGAATGGGATGAACCTTGAATCTTAGGAGAACAGGATGTCTACTCCCACGCTCACCTTAATCTGGCTTAAAGAGCGCTCAGCCTTAGGGAACTTGCCCGATGCTGTCCTAGAGGCGATGCTTCCTCAGTTTCAGTATCAAGAATTTTTTGCCAATCGACGACTGGTTTTAGAAGATACTCTGCCCGATGGGCTATATATTCTGGGGCGAGGGCACTTAGAGCGCTATCGTACCAACCCTAACGGCCCCGCTTGGGCGAGTAGTTTGCTACCAGGTGCTGTACTGCACCTCACCGAACTGCTGCTAGAGCAGCCCACCCAAGAAACCGTGGTGGCGCTCACAGACTGTCAGTTTTGGTTTATGCCAAAGGCCGAGTTTGGGGCGATCGCCCTCCAATTCCCAGAACTCGTCCAAACCGTTTCACGGCAGTTGGTGGTTGACTTAGCGCAGGTCAAATCTGAGCTGGCCTTTGAGCAAGAGCGCCAAGCCGTTCTACGCCCCTATCAGGTGCCTAAAGCCAAGCGGGGGATTGTGGGCACCAGTCGCTACGCCGTTCGCCTGCGTCAGCAAATCAAAGATGCTGCCCGCGATCGCAAACCCGCCCTCATTTTAGGAGAGCCAGGACTCGAAAAAGACAACGCTGCCGCCCTCATTCATTTTGGTTCTCCCTGGCGGCGCGAACCCATGATTAAAGTCAACTGTGCTATTTTGCAGGCCAGCGGAGCCGATCTGTTTGGGCGCGTGGGGGGCAAGCCTGGGATTTTAGAAGCGTTAGGAGAAGGAACCCTTGTCTTTAATAACCTTCAGGACTTAGCCCCAGATTTAATTCCAAAGCTGAAAGTGCTACTAGAGACTTCAAGCTACACCCCTATTCAGCGCGACACAAACAGCACAGCACTCCCCAAAGCCAGTAGCGCCCGCATTATTATCGTTACTGAAAAAACCTTTCCGAAGATTGAGCGCCTAATTGCCCATGTCATCAAGGTGCCGCCGCTGCGAGTGCGAAAAACCGACGTTAAAGCTCAGGTCGATTATTATCTGTCTCTCATTGCCCAAGCTAAAAGTACCCCGAAGCGAGACATCACCCCCGAAGCATTACGGCGGCTTCAGGCTTACAGCTACCCTGGCAACTTAGCAGAGCTGCAAAGTTTGGTAGATCGGGCGATCGCCCAGTCCCCTGGCACCGATGACCTAACCGATGAAGTCTTTTGGCCTGCGGAAGCGAAAAAGCAGCGGTTTCGCCTCAACTTACTGAATGCCTACCCTAAACTGCGCCAGTTTTTGCGCAGCGACTGGTGGCCCACCCGCATCAACTATGGGTTTACCCTCAGCGCTTTTGCCTTGGTGGTGGTGGTTTTGTTTGTGGGGCCTCAAGATCGTCAGCATAATGCGGCACTCAACCTATTTTGGGCTTGGTGGTGGCCTCTGATTTTATTGGGGTTCCCCTTTGTGGGTCGGTTGTGGTGTTCTATTTGCCCCTTTATGATTTACGGCGAAGTGGTGCAAAAGCTGTCGCTCTGGCTGGTGCCACGTCAGCTCAAACACTGGCCTCGAGACGAAGCCGATCGCTGGGGCGGATGGTTTTTGTTTGGGCTATTTACCCTCATCTTTCTATGGGAAGAACTGTGGGATTTAGAAAACACCGCCTATCTTTCAAGCTGTCTGCTGCTGATCATTACCGCCGGAGCCATGATTTTTTCGGTGCTGTTTGAGCGGCGATTTTGGTGTCGCTATCTGTGCCCCATTGGCGGCATGAATGGCCTGTTTGCCAAACTTTCGATAACAGAACTCCGCGCGCAGCAGGGCACCTGCTCAGCAGAATGCACTACCTACCAGTGCTATAAAGGCGGCCCTGTGAAGGGCGAAGGGCAAGCAACCGACGGGTGCCCGCTGTATTCTCACCCAGCCCAGCTTGTCGATAACCGAGACTGTGTGCTGTGCATGACCTGTCTCAAAGCCTGTCCTCATCGCTCGGTGGAGTTTAACCTGCGTCCCCCTGGTATTGAGCTATGGACGACCCATCAGCCCCGCAGCCACGAAGTTGCGCTACTACTGCTGCTGCTGGGGGGCGTTTTTCTCCATCGCCTGCCGCAGCTAGAAACCACCCTAGGGTTAGACTTGCATCTCCAAGATTTTTGGCCTCATGCAGGGGTATCTGTGGCGGTGTTGGCGATCGCCGCGCTCATCCCCATTACAGGCCACGGGCTGCTGCGAGTGCTTAGCCCAGGTAAACACCGTCCATTTCTAGAGCTTGCCTATGGATACCTGCCCTTGGTTTTAGGCGTCACTTTGGCACACTACTTAAAAATGGGGCTAACCGAAGCAGGCCAGATTTTGCCCGTCTCTTGTGCAACCCTGGGCTATGCTAATGTTGCGCTGCCTGCCTTTACCGCTCACCCTGCCGTGATTGCTTTTTTGCAAGGCAGCACCCTAGCACTAAGCCTCTTACTCACTTGGATTCTGACTCAAAAAATTGGTCGTCAATCCTTTCAAAGCCTTTGGCCGCAACACCTAACGGCACTCAGTCTTATCATCGGATTTTGGCAGATTATTGTAGGAGCCTAACGCCATTGATGAGGTTAAGCTGAAATGCTTAAGCTAGGCTCTACTAACTCAATGATTTTTTCAAAGTCTAGTTTTTCGACCCAGTGCCGTAGAGCGGCGGCGATCGCCGGATAATCTTGGCGAACGTCGTCAATCAACGCAGCTAAATGAGATTCATCTAACTCCAAAGCAGACCGATACACCTGCGATCGCCAATCTGAGGGCAATCCTTGAAAATCTGCTGCCGTCAGGGTCATACGCTGCGGATTGGGCTGATTTTGAAGCTGTAGACCATTCACCGGATCTACTGTTTCGCGCAGATAGCGTACTCCTAAATGCTTCGCAATGATTTCAAAGAGATTTTCGGCCTGAAACGGTTTATTCACAAAGTCATCAAAGCCTATCTCTAAGGTTTGATACCGAATTTCTTCTAAGGTATTCGCGGTAATTGCAATGATGATGGGCGGCTGTTGCTGCCTATGAGCTGCCTGCTGTTTAATCTGCCGCATTGCTTCATAGCCATCCATCACGGGCATTTGCAGATCCATCAAAACGAGATGGGGGGTAGTGGCTTGGTAGAGGGCGATCGCCTCCTCTCCATTATAGGCAACCTGAGTTTCAAACCCGACCGCCTCAAGCAATTGCACCACAACCTGTTGATTTTCCCATCGATCTTCCGCCACCAAAATTCGATAGGGCATCTGATCGGGTGCTAGACCCATCACATTACCTAAAACCTCCGACGGTGCAGAAGCGTCATCTAACAAATAAACCTGAATATCAAACGTAAAACAAGAGCCTTGCCCAAGCGTACTCTTGACAAGAATTTCGCCTCCCATCAACTGTACAAATGTGCGGCTAATGGGCAAGCCTAGCCCTGTCCCTTCCTGTGACTGACGACCAGACTCAGTTTGAACAAACGCTTCAAATAAATTCTCTAGCTCATCGGGCGCAATGCCTGCACCCGTATCTTCAACCTCAAAATGAAGCGATGCCGCCGTATAGCCAACTGGACAAATTTTAGGCTCAGAACCATCACCTCTCTGAAGATTAGTATTAACCCGTAAAATTACGCTGCCCTGCTGTGTAAACTTAATAGCATTGCTTACAAGATTAATTAAAACTTGACGTAACTTGCCCTCATCGGTTTGGACAATCTGCATTTTTTCTAAAGAACACTCAACCTCAAACTTCAGATTTTTTTCATTTGCCTTAATCGACAGCATGTCATAGACTGATAAAATTAAGGTATGAAGATCAAATTTTGTTTCATTCAACGTCGTTCGACCTGCCTCAATTTTTGACATTGTCAATACATCATTAATCAGTGTCAGCAAATGTGCTCCACTTCGATTAATAATGCTGAGTTTATGACGCTGATCCGGAGAAGTTTGCGGGTCGCGATGCAGAATTTGACTAAAACCCAAAACTGCATTGAGAGGTGTTCGAAGCTCGTGGCTCATATTCGCAAGAAAATCACTCTTCGCACGATTCGCCTTTTCTGCGGTTTCTCTCGCAATTTCTGCTTCTTGTTTAGCAGCCTGTAATTCTACGGTTCTGTCTTTTACTTTTTGCTCAACAGAGGCATAAAGCTGTGCATTTTCCAAAGAAATTGCAGCTTGGGCAGTCAGAAGCTGAAGCACTTCTATGCGATCGGTCGTAAATGCTTCCGTTACCAAGTTATTTTCTAGATAGAGAATACCTACAAGCCTTCCTTGACGCTGAATAGGCATGCACAGAATTGAGCGAGGCCGATGGGTTTTAATGTAAGAATCTGAGGCAAATCTTGTTTCTAAAGCTGCATTCGCTAAAATTAAGGGCTGCTGCATACGCTCAACAAAGTTGATGATTGATGTTGGCAGCTTTGGGTCACACTGAACCTCAACAGAAAGAAGTTGGCCTTGCTCTTGCTCAACAGATGACGCTTCCGTCGTGTAATGAGCTTTAATAACAAGTTCTTCTCCCGCTGTCAGCAGAAGAGAACCTTTCTCAGCCCCTGCATTTTGAATGGCAACCTCCATAATAGTTGCCAGAAGTTTATCGAGATCAATTTCTTGAGAAAGGGCTTGAGACGCTCGCATCACAGAAGCCCAGTCTAGAATATTAGCCTTGCTGCTGTTGAGGCTTACATTTTCTGAGAATGTTGTTAGCGAATGGATCTGTGGATTGACTTCAGATTTATGAAAGAACCTGAGTAAATCAGGGTAAGACCGTTCTAAGTCACAAAGTTTGGCTTTTGCCCCCCAGCGATCATAGGCGTAATAAGCATTAATAAGATAGGTTTGGGCGATCATCTTTTTGCCCCAGCCCAAATAAAACCGCCCTGCCAGCTCGTAGGCTAGGGCTTCTTCATTGACATACTCATGCTCTTGGGCGAGAGAAATTGATTGGTCATAGGCTGTCATTGCTTCAACATATTCACCCAGCACTCGGTGTTGCTCTGCTTTAACCAAATAATATTTATGTAAGAAATTCATGGGGGCACTCTCTGCCCACTTTTTAAGCTGCTCACTTTGCTGTGCAACATCTTCTAAGAGGTTTACTTGTTCAGTCGGCTCTTTGTTCGCATACAGAGCCAATAAAGTTAGAAGACGATAGAAATGGAAAAGGACAACTAGAATTTTAGCGGAAACCGAATCCAGATAGACTTCAGCAAGCTCTGCATTCAATAATGCTTCAGGAAAATCATCGAACAAATAGCAAAGATACAGCTTATAAAAACAAACAAGAAATAGAGCGTGTCTATTATTTGTTTCATGCAAATGTGAAGTTATTTCAAATTCATTAAAAATTCTTCCGTCAAATATTTTAGGATTGTCACCTTCACCAGTAAGATTTAAATTAGTCTGCCAGTAAATTTCATAAAATCTGCGTGTAGTCTCTTGATTAAGTTTTAACAAACTATCATAATATTGCTGGAATTCATTTTCAAGGTCAATTAACGAATTCCCACAACATAATGAATGCTCTACATAGTAAACTAATGAACAGCTAGCATGATATGAGTCCCCAACTTCAAGGCTTGAGATATAATTATTGCGCAGAGGATTTAGTGTTTCTTTTAGATGTTTTCTCCAGTGCTTAATAAATGAATTGAATGCGAAACTTGCTACAATAAAATCTTCCTTCTTTGAAAAATTATTACTTAATATTTCTCCGGTTTTCCCAAATTCATAAACGATATTTAAATCGGCTGAATTTAGACAAAGCAAAATTCCATAGGCAATATAAATCCAAGAAGAATTTGAACAGTTGCCATGCTTAGCAAATAATTTAATTAATTTAAAGACCAGTATTGAAAAATAAATGGGATTATAAGAGTAAGAGATTGGTATGAGTCGCCCTAACAGACCTGCAATGACAAGTTTTTTTGGGGAAGTCATTCTGGGCAAATTCACTAAATTTTTCATAGGGTTTTCACCTATCGCCAGCTGAGTTTCATGAAACAGTATCTGAAACTCTTCTTCAGTTGGCTGTTCAGGTATTTGTATCCCCAATAGATTGAGTGCCGATAAGCCTATCGAAATAGCTTGCGGAATCTGTCCTTGTGCTTGGCAAGCATCAATTTTGAGCTGAAAAGCTTTAGCCTGATCTAGAACCTGCTCAGCCTTTGCCTCAATTTCTACTAAGAAATATTCCATTGACTCATAATCACCCAGAATTAAGGCGACTTCGGCAGCTCCATAAAAAAGTTTTAATGTTAATTTATATTCTGAAGTCCAAGCATTTGCTCCAAGGAACTTTATGCCCATCATAAAGTACCGTAGTGCATCTTTATAGGCAGTAGCCAACTTGGCTTTGCCCCCTGCAATCCAGTTTAAGTGCGCCAGCTCCTTGCACTGAGCATCATTTTCAATATAGTCAATACCTATATTGAGGTGATTCATAATTTCAAAAACGTTCTCTTCCTGTTCTGCTGGAGAGAGAGAATTAAGAATGTAATATCCAATTTTAAGATGAGTGCTTTTCTGCTGATTTTCAGACATTAAAGCACAAGCAGCTTGCTGTACACGATCATGCACAAAATAGTAGCTAGAGTCATCGGTAGAGGATCTTAATGACGGTTGTAATGATGTTTCATCAGAAACAGATTGGGTATTTATGTTTACAATAATTTCATGATCAAGACTATATGATGATTTATTTGAGATAATTAGCCCAGATTGCAGCGCTTCCCAAAGGGTAGTCTGTAATTCAACTGAAGATACATCTAATACGTTCTCTAAGGTTTTTCGTAAAAATGAAGTTCCATCACATGCTGCTATCTGCAAAAGATTTTGTGCTGATAAAGAAAGTTTTTTGATTTGAGTTTCTACAAATTTTACGACATCACAGTCAGGGGAGAGTGCCTGAATTTCATATAAATTCCATTCCCAAACTCTTTTTGACCCATTGAAGAACAATAAGCCATCGCTGTAAAAACTCTTCAAAAGTTGAATACTAAAAAATGGGTTGCCATTAGAAGTATGATAAATGACTTGAGCTAGAACTTTAGCAGAAGTGCGTTGACAGCTTAGGGTGTCTGAAATTAAATGAACAAGATTATGAAATTTGAGGGCATTTAGGGAAAGTATATTTACTAACACACCAGCCTTTTTAATACCATCAATGGTTAGCTGCAATGGATGAGCTGAGGAGACTTCTTCGCTCCGATAGGTTCCAATAACTAATAAATAAGGCGTTGCGGATTGAGTCAGTAGAGATTGAAGCAACTGCAAAGATGCAAAATCTGCCCACTGTAAATCATCTAAAAACAGAACTAAGGGGTGATGCTCATCAGGAAAAACTTGAATAAAGCGCTGAAAAAGAAAGTTAAACCGATTTTGAGCCGCCATTGAGTCGAGTGCGGGCACTAGAGGCTGCTTACCAATTAAAAGCTCTAAATCGGGCAATACCTCAATTAATACCTGACTATTTTCACCTAGCGCTTGGAGAATTTTAGTTTGCCATGTTTCAATATCTTGTTTGCTTTCTGTTAACAGTTGTTGAATAAGACCTTGAAGTGCCTGTACAAACCCTGATAGCGGTACATTATTTCGCAACTGTTCAAATTTTCCACTAATAAAGTAACCTCCCTGTAGAGCAATGGGCTTATGGATTTCTTGAACTAATGCTGTTTTCCCTATCCCAGATAGCCCTGACAAAAGAATAACTTCTGTGTTGCCCTGTGCAACTCGATTAAAGGTTGAGAGTAGTGCCTCAACTTCTTGCTCTCGTCCATATAATTTTTCTGGAATAGCAAAATGATCGGATATATCTTGTATCCCTAGCTCGAATGTATCTGATGCATTACCCTCTAGACAGAGCGACTGACAATGGAGCAAGTCTGCCTGCAATCCATAGGTACTTTGATACCGATCTTCTGGCATTTTTGCCATTAATTTGAGAATGATTTGATTGAGTGCCAAAGGCATCTCTAAATTTAGCTGGTTGGGTGGTGTAGGGATGCCAGCAATATGTTGATGGATCAGATCTAGGGGATTCGCTGTTTGAAAAGGAAGCTGGCCTGTCAATAGTTTATAGAAGGTGATGCCAAGGGAGTAAAAATCTGTGCGGTAGTCAATGCCGCGATTCATGCGGCCTGTCTGCTCTGGCGACATGTAGGCTAATGTGCCTTCTAGCAAATTAGGGGTTTGTGCGCTTTGATTTTCGCGCACTAAGCAAGAGGCAATACTAAAATCAATCAGCTTAACTTCAAGCGTTGTAGGATGAATTAAAATATTTTCTGGCTTGATATCTTTATGAATGACTTTATGGCGATAAAGACTATCTAAAATCTCTGTTAGTTGAAGTGCAATCGTAAAAAATATTGAAAGTGAACGATGCTGAGCAATGTTTTTAGTAAGCAAGACATGGGACTGAGATGTATCTTGCCTCAATGGATTTGTAATAAATTCATTGAGCGATATGCTGCCGCAGTCTTCTAAGATCAGGGCAAGACCCTTGCGATATTGCTCTAAACTATACGCCTTTATAACACCAGGAATCTCTAGCCGTTGAAGAATGGCGTACTGATGCCGAAACTGTGCGAGGTCAGTCTGGGTAGGGTAAGGATTTTTAGTGACCTTGATAATAACGCTCTGGAGGTCGTCGCTTCGTTGACCTCTATACACGAGCGTTTGAGAGCCGTCATAAATTTTCTCTAATATTCTGTATCCGTTTAGTGTTTCTTGCAGTTCTTGCATGGCTAAAGCAGCACCCAGAAAATTTTGTCACCGATTCTGCTGGCTATAGCAACAGGTTGCTGATAGGGTACCCAGTTACATGACTCGACTACCGATGTTGACAGAATAGATTTCTTGCGTGAATATAACTCTCTGGTATTTTGACAGGCTCGAATGCAGCGGGTCAGCGCCCATAAGGGCATGGGTGGGTTAGTCATTGTGAATTCCGGAAAGTATGTCTGCTTAATCGAATGATTTTTCCGGAAAGTATGTCCGCTTAATTATTCATTGCTCAAAGTAGTAGGCGTTGTCAATC
>JAGVDA010000009.1 GCA_020058975.1 Thermosynechococcus sp. WC_1
TCGCGGTTCCTGGTTGTCTTGTTCTTTGAGCGAGATAGCTGGAGGGCTTCCCAAAGCCCGCGTTGTACCGCTCTTAGCGGTCAACGTCGGGTAATTTACATCTGAAGATGCAGCCAAGCGATCGCGGTTAGGGCTTTGGGCTCAAGATAATTTTGTAATGCCGTGGGATTGGAGAAAAAATCGATGAAAATCCCAGCACTAATCCTCATAGCTGCTCTAGCAATTCCTCAGGCAGCGATCGCCCGTCAAATCCTCCTAATCCGCCCAAAGATGCCATCAACCTACGTTTGTGAGGGAGACGCCGCATTTGTCCCCAAGGGTGGACGGTATATTCTGGATTATAAACAGGGCTACGTTTTAGCGGTCACCCCAGCCTCGGTCGATCTCCCTATCTGTCGTGATGAAAACGGAGGGAAGCAAACATTGTTTAGGATTCGGGTTGGGAAGGTTCGCAGTAAATTCAGGTCCCTCACACACCCCGCATCGTTCCTCAAAATTGCCTCGCTAGACTGGCAGGCAAACTTAGGGGAGAATGAAACAGTTTTATCCAGCATTGGAACCGAGTTCACAACCGAAGCTGTAGACGGTGGCCTGCGCGTAGGAATGCACGAAGGCTATGTGCTCGCCAAATCAGGCGGGGTTGAGGCGAAAGTGATCGTAGGGCAAGCCGCGACCGTAATACCTGGGAAAGCCCCTGAGGTCTATCAGATTGATTACTCTCTAGACGTTTATAATGTGCGGGTAACTCAACAACTTGGCCAGAATGTCGTTACTGGGTGTTTGCGGAAGGGGAATGCGATCGCGGTCGATGACGGCGAAGTCACTACTGATGGCGATTGTTTTCGGGTGGTGACTACTCAACAGTTTTTGAAGATTACCAACCCAGCCGGAACTGAGCGATATCTATTTTTTGGAGGACGGCGTCCATTCAACGATTGATTTTGGCAAAAAAACGGGGCCACCGGAAGGCAACCCCGCGACAAAACACAGGAGAGACAAAACGACTAGACCCTAGGCAACGGCTTCCTCTACCACATCGCCCACAGCTTCCACCACTTCAGCAGTGACGGCTTCAGGAGTGGGAATAGGTTCGCCAACTTCAGGAGCGGTCTCTACGATCGCAGGGACTTCAGGCGATTCAGCAACAACCTCGCTCACGACATCAGCGGTAGGAGTGGGGTTGCCGAACTCAGTTGCCAGTTCACTAGTAACAGCATCCAGCTCAGAGCTGGCAGTGTTTGCAGCTTCAGCTAGAGCAGTGGCTTTTGCAATTTCAGAGGCGGCTAGAGCGGCCTTGAGTTCTTCTACTTGTGCGGATAGGGCCGCTGCATCAGCAGAGATCTTGTCAACCATTGCCTTTTGCTCAGCAACCTTAGCATCGCAACGGCTAATGATTTCCGTGATTAAGTCTACGACAAATTTTTTCACTTGACTGGCATTCATGGATTTTAGATCGGAGTAATTTACCATCAAGATTGTATCGTACAATTTTGTTCAAGCGGCGGATCAAACCCCCCGATCAAAATTATCCTCCCAAGCGGCCAAATCTACTCTTGGTCGCTTTTTTTTGCCTCTACATATAGTTCCACAGCTTTGCGAACGTTATAACTTATTGTGCCAGAAAAGCTTTTCAGGTCTTCCAGGTAAGAGGACGGGACTCTTGCACTAATATTTACAGTCTCACCAGGGGCGTCGGGCGATCGCTTTTGCCAAGGTCTTTTTCGCATGAGTGAAGCAATAAAAAACGGTTTTTCAACGTATACCTTAGAATAGCATTTCTGCATAAAAATTAATTCCTAACGTATACGTTAGGAGAAGTCTTTGAGACTTAAAAGTTGTGATAAATTCAGGAGAGTTTCTATAAGAAAAAAGCTTGTCCGGCGCTCCACCTCCCAGACAGAATTTAATGGTTCGTCGAGGAACATCAACTGTGATCCTCACATTGACGCATCGGCATAATGTTGCGCTTTCTGAGCCTGCGCCTGCGGGAACAGCAACTAGCCCACTGACTCAAATTTTTGTGGAAGGAGTACCAATAGATATCCCATCAGGAACTGAGTTAAGGTTTAGCGCCCCAGACTCTGATGGATGCACGGGATACAGGCTGAGAACAAATGGAATAACTACGGCAGGAGCAGATAGAATCAGCGTCCAGCCATATATAGGACGCCTTATTCCATGCCATTGGATCGCAGACTGCGGACCCGTTGATCTAACAAGTCGAACTTATAAAGCGCAAGTTAAAAAGAAACTATCGGATACTCAGCCATATCTAACCTTGCAATGCACAACAATTCCTTTAGAAGGAGTGCTTAAAATAAAATGCACGACAACTGGGACTGAAGATACAAACGCAACATTTAAGGATCTTCCGTCGAACGATGATAATCTTCAGGCGATCGAGGCAGTAAAAAAAGATAGCACCGGATCTATCTCTTTAGCCTCACCTCAGTACAAAAAGATCATCGAAGCCGCTTGGTACTGGGACCTTGAATATACGTTTAGGGGGGATACGGAGCCCGATTACGCTGGATTGTTTTGGCTGTACTCTGAAGCGACGGTGCAGCCATGACAAATATTACTCGATACGTCAATGTTGGCCCGACCGTGACCAGAAAAGTGGTTACAGGTTCGTCAATAACCATAAACAACGGAGGAGGTGGAAATGCTGACGGAATAAATCTAGACCCTCCCCTCAATGGTTATGGGCCTACAGTCCAGGATGCGATCGCCAAGTTAGTAAATGAGAGTGATGATGACCTTCCTTCTGGGGGAGGGGCGGGAGAGGTGTTGGGGGTTACCCAGTTAAGTCCGAGGACTTTAAGCTGGGTGAACACCATTGACGGTGGAACGTTTAACTAAAAACAAGGAATAATTATGGCAAGAATTCAGCTAAAGCGCGGTCTTAAAGCAAACCTACCAACAACTGCAATGCTGGCGGGGGAAGCGCATTTTACTACGGATCGAGGAACGTTGCACATTGCAACTGACGCAACCTCAAAGCTTTCTGTTGTTCCCGCAATTGATGATCTTTCATCTCTAGCTTCAATTGATGGAGCAGCGGATTTACTGCTGATTCACGATGCTTCCGCAACTGGGCAGAAAGAGAAACGAGTTACCTTTAATGATTTTAAGGCAGCTCTAGCTATTCCAGCAGGAAGTACCGACGAAAAGTGTTCTGTTGTCTCTGGGGGGACGGCTGGATATATCTGGGGCACAGATGGAACGAATGGAATTTTGCGGATGAACAACTCAATGACCTGGACCAAGGACTCAGGGAATGCTTTCGTAACATTAGCCGTTGGCGATGTAGATTTAGGGACATTCTAAAATGCCGAGGCTAAGAATCAAGCGAGGCACTAGAGCACAGCTTAATAGCGCTGCCGCTGCTAATTCGTTAGCAGCGGGAGAGCTTTACCTAATCACGGATGAAAATCGATTTGCTGCGGGGTTAAGCGTCTCTAGCTACGAAAGTTATCACAAAAACAATGAGACATTAAATTACAACAATACCCAAGGAATCGTAAACCTTGCCCCAGGAACCCAGGCTGGGCATCCTGTTACCGTCGATCAACTTGCTTCACTAACCAGTAGCAAAGCATTAGTTACGGCTATAATCCCAGGCGGTACGACTTTAACAAAAGCAGCGCATATTGGAAAAACCCTAAAGATCAATGGAGGGACCATTAATTTGCCTGCTGATGCCGATTGGGATGTTGGGGATGAAGTTTGGTTTTCTGTCGTTGGAACGAATGCCACGACCATCAACGGAAATGGGGCCACAATTAACCTAGGTCCGGTTGGACTATTCTCAACTGCAATCATTGCCGGGACGGCAGGCCAACATGCTTGGTTCAAAAAAATGGGAGCAAATGAAGTTTTTGCTTCATTTGCCTACACCTATCTAGGTGCTTTGTTTGGAGTCTCAATCCCAAATCCAAAACTAGACAATGTCTTAAGATTTGATGGGACTAATTGGGTAAATACGCCGCAAAATTTCAGTATTTACGATTTCAAAAATCGGGGATTCATTGCTCCTGGTAGCGGCACAACGCTCTCAACTTTTGGGTATGTTGCTTCAACAGGCGGCACACTCGGCAATCCACAACCTACCGCTACCTCTGTATACACGAGAACAAACCGCTTCACTTTTGCAACTACTGCTACTGCTGGGACTTTAGGAATTATTCGTAGTTCAGTCCAACGATTATGGCGGGGGAACGCAGCAGGAGAGGGTGGGTTTAAGGTCCGAATCCCGTTTGGTAATGCCACCTTGGTAACGGGACAACGAACTTTTGTCGGACTAGATTCCAACTCTTCCGCTGTAGCAGCAAGCACCGATCCTTTTACAACAAATTCAACGGCAAAAATTGGGGTTGCGGCAAACACCCATACTGGAAACTGGTTCTTGATCAACAATGCCGTAGGAACAACGCCTACGCTATTAGATCTTGGCGCAAATTTCGCACTCAACACTACAAGCTGGTATCAGCTAACTCTTTGGTGCGATCCAAACACAACTGGCATAAATTACGAGGTTATCAACCTAAGCACAGGGACAGGAACTTTGACTGGAACATTAACAACCAATATTCCTACGAACACAACTTACATGCATTTCTACGCATGGATTACGAATAATGCTACGGCATCGATCGCATCGATCGCACTAGGCAAAATTTCGATGGAATGGGGTTAGCCTTGGTCGCTAGAGTTTCGCTAGATACAGATTTTGGAAACAAATCTGTATTACAATCACACTCGTCCGCGAGTAGACTGCTGTAGTCGCCAAATTCCGTACTGTGTCTTGGAAACCGTCGGAGAATCCAGCGCAATATTTGCAACTTCGACAGTTGCGAGGAAGACGATCGCAAGCAACAGCACCTTCATCACCGAATCACGTTGCAGGCTTTTTCGTAATAGTGGATTCGATCGTCAAGGCCGTTCACTCCACCATTCACACGCCTTGTAACCATTTCCACATTTACGTCAGGGCGATCGCAAAGAGCATTCATGTCATTTAAAAACCACCAGTAGCCAGCGCTAGTCATGGGATAGTTTTCTGCAACATAATCACAGCCTTCCATTACGCGACAATCTTTAATGTGATTCGAGAAGGCTTGGTAATTCAATCTACCAGTAAGTTGGATAGCGCCAGCGCCCTTAAATCTGCGGCCATCACCCTTTTGAATGTTCCCTAGGTCTGATCTCCCCTCGTAGCTATCGCCGGAAGCCAACTCTTTGAGCCACTTCAGCCCACCTGACTCATGGGCAATCTGAGCCATAAAATGGCGCATTCGCTGAGTTGTATTGATTTTGAACTCAGCAAGGCAACGGTTAAGGTCTTTAAGCTCAGAGTCTTTTATTTCAGTCCCAAATATATGTTCTGCGGTGGCCTTGCTGATGAGTTCTTTTACGGCCCCCTTCGCTGCTGAACAAACGTCAGCGGCGGGGGCTTCTACTTTCCCACGTTAGGAGCCTTAAAGCCTTGCTCTTCCAAAAGAAAGCCAAGTCCATGATCCATTACAAAGTACTTTGGCGGATTTTTTTGCTTCGTCCAACCCACAAAGGCAAACATTTGACTAACGGTGTATGGAGTGACACATCCAGCGGAACCAGGAGATGTACTTCTATTGCGATCGCTATGGACCCTAAGGAGGCTCCTTTGTATTTTGGCTCTAGGTTCTAATGGATAAACCCATTGTCCGTAACCATCGGAGGCACCAGGATCGTATCCAATATCATCAACCGCACCTAGATCGTAAATCCCCTCAGGAAGTGGTCGCATTGATCCTGAAGTGTCGGACAATGGCGGCACAACGTCTTGCGCGTATGATTGGCCAGAACAAAACGGTAATTTATCTACCGCTGTATCTCCATTCATAAGATACATTCCAAATATTTTCAGGCCAAACTCATCATATTTCCCTGACCATTTTGCATAAATATAAATCTCTTTTTTCCCCTCGGGAGGCTTAGGGGGTGGCGGCTCTCGATAGAGGATAGCAAATGCTGCTTTTTGCTCATCACTTAAATTTTCATTGAGCCAAGTAGCAGCCTTTACTTGACCAGGACTACCCTTGTAAAACTTAAAAGCATCAAGAAAACTAATGCCATTCACCTTAAATAACCTCCTCAGGAAGAATGCGAGAATTAGGTTTTAAATCAATAGGCTGCAAAGGCACTTGAGCAGGCAATTGTTTTACTATCTGGCTTGTTGGGGGTTCACTCTTAGCCAACGCCTCTCTTGCCGCAGCAAAGCGCTCAAGCTCCGCAATATGGTTGCTCACCCTTTCCCCAACACCAGCATTAATGGCATCTTTTACGATAGGCATCTCATCAATTGACTTACGCCCAGCCACAAACTCCCCGACTTCCGCCAAACGATCCTCGTCCCCTGGCTTTAATAATGCATAGTTGGTGATCGCTTGATTCAGATCCCCGATCGCAACTCTCCCATCTTTGATCTGAACCAACTTCATCTTAAAAACAAACCCCACTCCGCCAAATCCGGCTAATGCGATCGGGGTTACTTTTTCCTTGATGTCCTTAGGTGTCACGAACCACCCAGCACAACAAATAAACCCTGCCGCTGCCAGACCAATTGCTACTAAATCCGATTGCTTCGCAGCTTGTAAAGTTGTACTTTCTTCTGCGTTTTTGGCGCGCCTAATTTCCACCGTCATCCCCCTTTACCGGAGAATAGACGCGGTACTCAGCGCCCAAACATTTTTCTAAGCGAAGTTTTGCTTCTGCCAATTCATCACGCTGGACTTCTGCTTCTGCGGCTTTTGCTGATGAGCGATCGCATCCAACGATCGGCCCGACTGGATTGATAGGGGGTAGGTTTCTGGATGGCCAAAATGTCCCAAAGACAAAAGGACCAAACCCCTGTAAGAACAATGAGATTAAGCGCATTGTTTTGGTTTGCTATATTTTCTCAAATATAGCAGATCTGGGGACAGTCCTCTAATCCGCTGGATCGCTTTGCTCAAAATCCCGCTGCGCTTGCATTACGGATGGCTGGAGTTTGCTTTGGCAAAAGGCGATCGCGTCGTCCCAGCCCTTACACCGCAACATTTTGAGCGCAAGGGGGACATACTCTGCGTCTATGATGGAAATTAGATCGACAAATTTAGTGGGGCGATCGTCTTCGCTCATTGCAAAAAAGGATTGCAGCCGTCTAATTCCGACTGAAGAGATTGCAATCTTTTTTGATTCAGCAAGCTCAATCTTCATCTTCGTATTCTCCGAGAGACCCCCAGCAGAACCGTCTTCGGTTTGGTGGGGGAGGGATAGGAGCGTCAGGCTAGGGGTTCA